>JBJKQV010000150.1:0-7848 GCA_046704985.1 Terriglobia bacterium | reverse complement strand
GAGAGCGAATTGAGCGGGCGTACCCACAACGACTCTTTTCCGGACGCATCTTGCGCAGGAAAAACCAGCCGCTTGCCGTCCGGAGAGAGAATGGGTGCGCCGGAGGGCTGTCCGAAGGCGAACGTGCCCTTGGCGGGCGGCGGAATCTGCGATTGGATGGTCCCCGGCGTGGGCGAGGACTTGAGGAAGTAAACCGCCGCCAGCGCCGCGGCCGCCGCCAGTAATACCGCCGCCACAATCCAACCCGCCCACTGGAGCGCAGGTTTATGACCGGCCATTTGTTCCTTCGCCGGCGCGGGCCCCGCGCCTCCTTCGGCAATCAAACCCAACTCAATCGTCAAGTCGCGCGCCGACTGCCACCGGTCTTCGGGGTCTTTTTCCAGGCAGCGATGGATGATCCGCTCGAGCGCTGCCGGCGCCATCGGTTCCACGGCGCTCAACGGCTCGGGGTCCTTCTCCAGAATCGCCGAGGCCACGCTGTAGCGACTCTTGCCCGGGAAAGCCTTTTTGGCGGTGGCCATTTCGTAGAGGACTGCGCCGAAAGCGAAGATGTCCGAGCGCGTGTCGGCCTCGCGGCCTTCCAGTTGCTCCGGCGACATGTATTGGAACGTGCCCACAATCGAGCCGGCGGTGGTAAGCGGGCTGGACATGGTGGGTGATTGCGTCATTCCGGCATCGGGTGCGCCGGGAGCGGGTGTGGAGGCCCCCGAAAGCGGCGCTGCCGATTTGGCCAGCCCGAAATCCAGCACCTTGGCTCCGCCGTGCGGAGTCAGCATAATGTTGCCGGGTTTCAGGTCGCGATGGATCACCCCTTTGCGGTGTGCCTTGTCGAGGGCGTCGGAAACCTCACGGGCCGTTTGCAGGAGCTCGTCGCCGGTGAGCGGGCCGCGTTCCAGGCGCTGAGCGAGCGTCTCGCCTTCCAGGTATTCCATCACCAGGAAGTCGGTTTCGCCCTCGCGGCCGATGTCGTAAAGCGTGCAGATGTGGGGATGATTCAGGGAAGAGACGGTGCGTGCCTCGCGCTCGAAGCGCTGCTTGAACTGCGGGTCGCCAGCCAGGCGCCCGGGAAGAACCTTGACGGCCACGTCGCGGTCCAGGCGCGTGTCGCGGGCGCGATACACCTCGCCCATCCCGCCCGCTCCGAGCGCAGACACAATCTCGTACGGTCCTAATTTCTCGCCTGTTTCGAGGGGCATACCCGAGCACGCATTATATTCGTTTAGTCCCTCGAAAATCTACCCGCATGGCGGCCCGCGGGCCGAGGCGGAACAATCCCCTTGGGATGTTTCCGGGGCTGTGCTAGTATCGGCGAACAAAAGGCGAAGAAGGCGGGCGCCGCGTGGCGAAAACAGATTGCCCACGCTCGAAGAAGAAACCACGCCGTAAGCGCGAGGGGAGAGACGTCGTAGAATAGAGCGGGCGAAAATGAAGAAGAAATCCACGGAAGCCATTACCACGCTGGGAGGTCAGGGAAAGCGCGAGCTCGCCAGCGTGCAGAGCGTTCTGGAAGAAATCCAGCAGCAGTTCGGCCGACAGGGAATTCCGGCGCGCGGCGGGGTGACTGCCCTCCGTCACTTTCCGGCGCGCGAAGCGAAACTTGTGCCGCTTCCGGATTTTCTTCCCCCGGTGCTCGAGCGCATTTTGAGGGAGCGCGGCATCGAGAAACTCTATTCGCACCAGGCGGCGTGCGCGGAGCTGGCGCGGGCGGGCAAGAACCTGGTGGTGGTCACGCCCACTGCGTCCGGCAAGACCCTCTGCTACAACCTGCCCATCCTCACGGCCCTGGTCGAAAATCCCGAGGCCTGCGCGCTCTACCTGTTTCCCACCAAGGCGCTCTCGCAGGACCAGCTCGCCGAGCTCAACCGCTGGACGGAAAAACTCGGCGACGAGGTGCGCACCTTCACCTACGACGGCGACACGCCCCAGGACGCCCGCCGCGCCATCCGTGCGCGCGGCAACCTGATCGTCACCAACCCCGACATGCTGCACGCCGGCATCCTGCCCCATCACACTAAGTGGCAGCGCCTGTTCGAAAACCTTCGCTACGTGGTGGTGGACGAGCTGCACACTTACCGCGGGGTTTTCGGCAGCCACCTGGCCAACGTCCTGCGCCGCCTGAAGCGCGTGGCGAAATTCTACGGCTCCACGCCGCAGTTCATCTGCACCTCGGCCACCATCGCCAACCCGGCGGAGCTCGCTTCGCGGCTGCTCGAGGAAGACGTTACGCTGATGGAAGAGAACGGCGCGCCCGCGGCGGAGAAGTATTTTGTTTTTTACAACCCGCCGGTCGTGAATCCGCAACTGGGCATCCGGCGCTCGTACCTGAACGAGACGCGGCGCGTGGCGCGGACGTTCCTGGACCGCGGCCTGGAAACCATCGTTTTTGCCAACTCGCGCCTGGCGACGGAAATTCTGGTGACCTACCTGAAGGAGGATTTCGCGCGGCGGCCCATCGGGCCGGACGCGGTGCGCGGCTATCGCGGCGGCTACCTCCCCCTTGAGCGGCGCGAGATCGAGCGCGACCTGCGCGCCGGACGCCTGCGCGGCGTGGTGGCCACCAACGCCCTGGAGCTGGGCATCGACATCGGCTCGCTCGACGCCGCCGTGCTGGCCGGCTATCCCGGCACCATCGCTTCCACCTGGCAGCGCGCCGGGCGCGCCGGGCGGCGCCAGGGCACTTCGGCCGCCGTGCTCGTTGCTTCCAGCGCCCCGCTCGATCAGTTCATGGTGCAGAATCCCGACTACTTCTTCGCGCGCTCGCCCGAGCACGGCCTGATCAATCCCGACAACCTTCAGATCCTGCTCAACCACCTGAAGTGCGCCGCCTTCGAGCTGCCCCTGCCCGAGGACGAGAAGTTCGGCTCGCTCGACCTGCGCCGCCTCTGCGAGCACCTCGAAGAGTTGAAATTTCTCCACCGCTCTTCAGACGGCTGGCACTGGGTTTCAGAGACTTACCCCGCCGACGCCATCAGCCTGCGCTCCGTCTCTTCCGACAATTTCGTGATCGTGGACCAGACCACCGAGCCGCAGGTCATCGCCGAGGTGGATTTTACCAGCGCCCTTTCCACCGTCCACGAGAAGGCCATCTACCTTCAGGACGGGCAGCAGTATTTCGTCGACCGGCTCGATTACGACGGCCGCAAGGCCTTCGTCCACCGCGTCGAGAACGATTACTTTACCGACGCCATTGACTACACCAAGATCACTATCCTGGAGTCGTTCGATTCCGCGCTGGCCGCCCTCGGCCGCAGCCATGGCGAGGTGCAGGTGAACACTCAGGTGGTGGGCTTCAAGAAGATCAAGTTCCACACCATGGAAAACGTCGGCTCGGGCGACCTGATGCTGCCCGAGCAGGAGATGCACACCACCGCCTACTGGCTCACCGTGCCGCAGGAACTTCTTGCAAGTCTGCCTTACAGCCGCGGCGAGCGCCTGGACGGCGTTCACGGCCTCGCCCACGCCTTGCAGGCTATCGCCACGCTGCTGGTCATGTGCGACGCGCGGGATTTGGGCGTTTCGGTGGGGGAGAATCCCGTAAGTCAGAAGTCAGAAGCCGCAAGCCAGGAGCCGGATGCCGAGAATGAGAGTGCGCCCGCAGGGCGGCGGGCTACGGACTACGAGCTGCGGACGGCCTTCGAGCCCAACATCTATCTTTATGACAAGTATCCCGGCGGCGTGGGTTTCAGCGAGCCGCTCTTCCGCCTGCACGACACCCTGCTGGCCAACACCCGCCGCCTGATCGAGAATTGTCCCTGCGCCTCCGGGTGTCCGTCCTGCGTCGGCCCGGCCGGCGAGGTGGGAGAGAAAGGCAAGGAAGTGGCGCTGGCCATTTTGCGGGAATCGAAGCAAGAGAATCAGGAGTAGGGAGTTGGAAAGTCGGGGATTGCAAACCATGAATGGTAAGTTGCGAATGAAGGCCAACGCCTTCGCGGGTTTGCTTTCGACTTTCGACTTTCAACTTTCGACTCTCAACTCTTGACTGTCACCTTCACCATGAACCTGGAAGAAAAACTCCGTGCCCTGAAGAAAGCCGTGGCGCCGTCGCGGCGCGACGCGGAGCTCGACCGCCAACTCGACTACCTGCGCCGCCTCAGCGAGCCGCCGCGCCCGCTGCCCGCCCAGCGCGTGCCCCACGGCATCGAGGAATACGTAGACGGGAGTGTGGAGGAAAATTCCCACGGCGAATATTTTTGCGCGCGCCAGACGCTGCCTTTCGGCCGGCCTTACGGCAAGTGGCGCATCGGCGACCTGGCGGGCGCCGAGCTTGCGCCGCTGCAACTTTTTCTTCCCGGCGCAGCGGACGTGCCCGCCGCCTCAGAGGTCGCTTATCTGGACACGGAAACCACGGGCCTGGCGGGCGGCACGGGGACGTGCGCGTTCCTGATCGGGCTGGGGTATCTGGACGGTCCGCGCTTCGTGGTGCGGCAGTTTTTCCTGCGCGATTATCCGGAAGAGAAAGCCGCCCTGGCCGCGCTCACCGAGGCGCTGCAACCCTTTCGCGCCCTCGTCACTTTCAACGGCAAGGCTTTCGACGTTCCGCTGCTCGAGACGCGCTACGCACTGGCGCGGCTGAAATCGCCTTTCGCGCGCCTGCTGCACCTGGATTTGCTTCATCCCGCGCGCGGGCTTTGGAAACTGCGCCTGGAAAATTGTCCGCTGTCACGCCTGGAAAAGGAAATTCTTGGCGTCACGCGCGAAGGCGACGTCTCGGGGGCGGAGATTCCGGGGATTTACTTCGGCTACCTGCGCTTAGGCGACGCGCGTGGCTTGCAGCCTGTCTTCTACCACAACGCGCTCGACATCGTCAGCCTGGCGGTGCTGACGGCGGAGTTGGCGCGCGTCATCGCCGACGAGGGGGCGCAGACGCTGGGCTCGACGGTGGACCTGTTCAGCCTCAGCCGTATTTTTCAGCGCGCCGGGGCGGCGGAAAAATCTCTGGCCGCCTGCCGCCGCGCGCTGGAAGGCGGCTTGCCGGAGAACGTCGAGTCGCGCGCCCTGTGGCAGCTCGCCGCCACCCACAAGCGCCGGCGCGAGTACGCCGCCGCCGAGCGGCTGTGGCGGGAGCTGGTGCGGCGCGAGCCGCCCTTCGCCCATCAGGCCCTCGTCGAACTCGCCATCCACTACGAGCACCGCCGGCGCGACCCGCTCCAGGCGCTGGTCTTTGCGCAGTCGGCGCTCGACTGTCTGGCGAGCGTCCCGCACGCCAAAACGCTCGCCGCCAGCCTCGCGCACCGCCGCGCGCGCCTGCGCAAGAAGTCCCGGCAAACACCCTTGGGCGAAGATCCCAGCTGATTAATTGACCATTTCGAAGTTGACGTTCAGGCGGACGCGCACGGCCACGGGAGTGCCGTTGCGAAGCGCGGGGCGGAATTTCCATGTCCTGACCGTCTCGACGGCTTGCCGGTCCAGGCCGCGGTCCAGCGATCGCACCACCCGCGCCTCGCGGACCTGGCCCAGCGGTCCCACGACGATGGCCAGCACCACCGTGCCGTGGATCTTGGCGTTGCTTGCCGCATCGGTGTAAGGAGGACGGGGCGAGTAAATCGCCACGGGCGGGCTGACCTCTCCGCCGACGTTGTAAATCTTCTCTGCGCCCGCCTGCGCCAGCGCGAACTTGACGTCGATTTCCGTCGCCACTTCCACCGGCGCGGCATTCAGCAGCGTCGGCTGGTAGCGCCACTTGCGCACGGCATCCATGGCCGATTGCACCAGCAGCGGATTGCCGCTGATCAACTTCAGCTCCTGGATGCTGCCGTCTTTGCCGATCAGCGCGTCCAGTTTGACCGTCCCTTGCACGTGCGCGATCTTGGCCAGCAGGGGATATTCGGGTTCGGGGTGGGCGGTGAGTTTAGCGGCTTCCACCGCTCCGCTCACGCGGATGCGCTGTGGCGGCGCCTTGGCCGCCGGCGAAGCGGCCGGTGAGGCGGGGTGGGCGGGCGGTTTTTCGCTTGTCATGGTCGCGTCGAGCTTCGCGGCTTGTCCCGCGGTAAGCTCCACGGTCTTTTCAAAATCCGCGTAGCCCTGACGGGAAAGGCGAACCCGATGCTTGCCGGGAGCGAGGTTGGGGACCTTCAACCTTCCCGCTTCGCTGGTCACGCCGTCAAAGACGTCATCCACGTAAACCTGTGTGTGCCCTGGAGTCGTGTGGACGTCGATTTCCGGCGAGCCCGCGCGCTTCTGGGCGAGTTTCCGCAGGGTGCCGAGCAACGCCGAGTTCGCGCCGGCTTTGCGGAGCTGCGCCTCGGTCTCGGGCGTGAGGGCGAAGGCGATTCCGAATTGCTGCGCCACCGCGGCCACGCGCTGCGGAGGGACGTCGTTCTTGAGCAACTCGATGACTTCGCTTTCGCGGAGCGGCTTTTGTCTTTCTTGCGCGCGCAAATGCCCGGGGGCCAGTAGGCTGCCCAAACACAGCGATACCCCTCCGACAAAGGCCACGATCCGGCAACGGCTATTCATCTTGCAGCCCCAATGCTTGGTATGGATTGACGCCACTTTACTGCCGGGCGGGGAGGCAAGTCAAGTGCCCTGCCCGCAGAGCCGGGCGCGATCGATCTGCGGTGCGGCCGCGGAAGGCTTGCTAGGGAATCTCGTCGGGGCTCAGAGATTTCAGAACCACCTGGCGGGTTTCGGTGGTTTCCTTGCCGGTTTCGCCGTGCACGGTGACGATATCCACCGTGCCCACCAGGCGCAGGTAGTCGGGGTCGGAGTCCTTGCGGCCCGTGCCCCACTCCACGTTGCCGGAAAACCGGTAGTAACGCTCGTGGACCTTGGAGGTCTTGATCACCACGTGGTTCCCCTGGCGGGTGCCGATAATGATCAGATAGCTGAGGATGGCGTCTGATTCGTCTTCGCCCTGGTAGGCGTTGACCTGGCCCCTTAGTTTCCCGTCTTCTTCGTGAATCAGCAGCGTGTCCTGGTCGTTGAGGAAATGGAAGTAGTTGTTGATTTCGGGAATCGTGGCGGGGCGCTTCTGGGCGCGGGCGGGGGTCGCGGCGGCGGCGGAAATCACGAGTGCCGCCAGCAGGGCGAGCGTCCTGGCGCTTGGCGCTTTGCAGATTGAGAGGCGTTGAGTATCGGCAATCACCGGAAGATGTTCTCCTCGCAAGCGCGGTCGAGCGGGACGCGGCGTTCCGCTCCCGCCCAGTCTAACGCCGCGCGCGCCCGCCGGGCAAGCTGCGGATTGGACGGCGGCGGCCGGCGGGTGTATGGTCGGAGCATGCGTGGCGGAAAAAGAAAAACAGCGGACACGGCCGTTGACGGCGCTTACATCTCCCGGCGGCGCCTGGAGGCGCGGCGCGTGGCGAAAGACTTTGTCCCCGATGGGGACCTGCGCAAAGCCGCCTGGCGTGCCGCGGCGTGGGCGCGCCTTGACCGCGACTTGTCGGGGCGGCGCTATCCCCGCATCGCGACGCGCGCCGCCGCATGCTGGTCAAAGCGCTGGATCTATTTCGCTTTCCGCTGCCGCTACACGGCCTTGCACGTCTTCCGCGGCGAGGACCCGGCGCGCGAGCGCTGGGAGTTGTGGCACCGCGACGTGGTGGAAGTTCTCCTCAACCCGCGACCGGCGCGCCTGAACCGCTACTATGAGTTCGAGGTGGCGCCCAACAACCAATGGCTGGACCTGAAAATCCTGCGCGGCGAAACCCCTTGGCAGGACGCGCGCTGGAACTCCGGCTTCGAGCACGCGACGCGCCTCGATCCGCGCCGGCGCGTCTGGACGTGCGAGATGCGCATTCCGCTTCGGGCCCTCGGGGTGCGGTCGCCGCGCCCGGGCGCAGCGTGGCGGGTCAACATCTAAACCAATGAACGCCCCGAGCGCCGCCCCCCGCGGAGGCTGCTCGCCAGGAG
>JBJKQV010000149.1:0-4345 GCA_046704985.1 Terriglobia bacterium | reverse complement strand
CCTACCTGGTGATGACGGCGGGCTACTTCCTGCTGGGCTCGCTGGCGGCGCCGTGGATGCAGGGAATTCGCCACGCACTGGGCGACAAGTGGCTCGTGCTCGCCATCCTCATGGTGCCGGCGCTGGGGCCGGCGGTGGTCAAGCCCTGCGTGGCGGGGACCACGGCGCGCGCCTCCAGCGAATCGGTGCGCTCGATGGGCTATTCCATCTACTACACGCTGGTCAACGTGGGCGGCACGCTGGGCCCCATCGTCGCCTGGCTGGTGCGCAAGCCCCTGGGGCTGGGCACCGCCAACGTCTTCCGCGTCGCCGCGCTGAGCGTTTTTCTGATGTTCCTGGTCACCGCCCTGCTGTTTCGCGAGCCCTCTCAGGAGGGCGAGACGCCGGTCACGAGCGTGGGCGCGGCGCTCAAGAACATGTTCGTGGTGCTCGGGAACGTGCGCTTCGTTCTCTTCCTGCTCATCTTCTCCAGTTTCTGGGTGGTCTTCTGGCAGGAGTTCGTCTCCGCGCCGCTGTTCATTCGCGGCTACGTTGACCCGACTGCGCCCACCGACCTGCTGCTTTCCGTGGACGCGGGCACGGTCATCTTCTTTCAGATTCTGGTAACCTATCTGACGCGCAAGATTCCGGTCTTTCCGGCCATGACACTGGGCTTGGTGATCTCTTCGCTCGCGTGGCTGCTCTTGGTGATTCATCCCAGCGTCTGGATGCTGGTGGCGGCGCTGTTTGTGCTTGCGGTCGGGGAAATGACCCAGTCGGCGCGCTACTACGAGTACATTTCGCGCCTGGCGCCGCCCGGCCGCCAGGGGCTTTACATGGGTTACGCGTTTCTGCCCATCGCCATCGGCTACTTTATCGCCGGGCCGCTGGGCGGCTATCTGCTCCACTATTTCGGCGACGTCCTCCACCGCCCGCAGTTGATGTGGTGGGTGATTACAGGCGTGGGGCTTCTGGGAGCGGTGCTGATGGTCATCTACGACCGGGTCTTCAAGCCCGGCGAGAGCACGAGCCAGACCGGGGCGGCTTAATCCGTTGGCAGGGGAAATCCCGCAGGGAGGCAGACGATGGACCTCAAGGCGATTCAAGCGGCGCTGCAGGAAGCAAAGCTCGACGGCTGGCTCTTTTACGACCATCACCGGCGCGACGCGATTGCCTATCACGTCCTGGGCCTCGACCCGGTGATGTGCACGCGGCGATGGTACTACCTGATTCCGGCGGCCGGTGAACCCGTTCGCCTGGTGCACCGCATCGAGCGCGGCAACCTGGACGGGGTGCCGGGGCCGTTGCCCGAGTACTCGGCCTGGAAGGAGCAGCGCGAGAACCTGAAGGCCATGCTCGCCGGCAAGCGCCGCGTGGCTATGCAGTATTCGCCGCTCAACGATATTCCCTACGTGGGCTTGGTCGACGCGGGGACCATCGAACTGATCAAGTCGCTGGGCGTCGAGATCGTCTCCTCGGCCGACCTGGTGCAGCAGTTCGAGGCGCGCTGGTCGAAGGCGGCGCTGGAATCGCACCTGGCGGCGGGCAAGATCGTGCACGCGGCCATCCGCCACGCCTTCGCGATGATCGGCGAAGCGCTGCGCGCCGGACGCACCATCGGCGAAATCGAAGTGCAGCACGAGATCGTGCACCAATTCGCCGCCCAGGACATGATCGCCAGCGAGCCGCCGCTGGTGGCCGTCAACGCCAACTGCTCGAACCCCCACTACTCGCCCACCATCCAGTCTTCCAGCCCCGTGCGCAAGGGAGACTTCGTGCTGCTCGACGTGTGGGGCAAGCTGCAACGGCCGGGGAGCGTCTATTTCGACGTCACCTGGACGGGCTACGCGGGCGAGGAAGTGCCCAAGCGTTACACCGAGATCTTCGACGTCGTGCGCGAGGCGCGCGACGCGGCGATCGATTGCGTGCAGCGCGCCCAGCGCGAAGGCCGACCCCTGCAGGGCTGCGACGTCGACGACGCGGCGCGCCAGGTCATCGTCCGCCACGGCTACGGCGAATACTTCGTCCACCGCACCGGGCACTCCATCGGCGAGGAAGTGCACGGCAACGGCGCCAACATGGACAACTTCGAAACCCGCGACACACGGCGCATTATTCCCGGCACCTGCTTCTCCGTCGAGCCGGGTATCTATCTGCCCGAGTTCGGGGTGCGAAGCGAAGTGAACGTGTACGTGGAGGAACACGACGCGCGGGTGACGGGCGAGATTCAGCAGGCGGTCGTGCCCATCCTTGCCGCGCCGCGATAAGCTGTGCTAATTTGAATTGCTCCCGCCCGGGTGCGGCGCACCCGCCGGAGCACCGGCCTATGCCGAAAAAAGAAGCGCAAAACGGAGAGAAAGCGCAGGCCGCACCGCCGCGGCCGCCGACCGGACAATTAGTCCGTCTCTGCCTTGCTGCCTGGCTCATCCCCGGGCTCGGGCATTTTCTGTTGGGACGCAAGTGGCGGGCGCTGATTCTGTTTTCCGCCATCCTCGGGATGTTCGCGCTGGGGCTGGCCATGCACGGGGAGTTCTACCTCACAGGCACCGGGTCGTACCTCGAAGCCCTCGGGCACTTCGGCGAACTGTGCGTGGGTGTGGCCATGCCCGCCGCAAGCTTTTTCGGCTATTCCGGCGGCAATCCGTTTTTCGTCAGTGCCGATTACGGCTCCGCCTTTCTGGTGGCGGCGGGGATGCTCAACGTGCTGACCATCTTCGACGCCTTCGATATCGCCATGGGGCGGAAGCCGTGAGGAAATCAGAAATTAGAAAATGGAAATTGGGGAGTAAAAACTGTCTAGCCGAAATATTTTACTGAGAGCTGATAACTGAAAACCGAGAACTGATTTCATGGCTTTAACACATTTCCCCGCACTACTGCTCTTTTCCTTCCTGGTATCGGTGGTCTTCGGCACGCTGAGCAAGGACACGCCCCGCGAGCGGCTGATTTACGGCGCCAAGGTGTTTGCCGCCTTTGTGGGCATCGCGTTGCTGTTGGGTTGGATCATGTACCCGCTGCCGTAGCCGAGAACTTTTCCGGGACATTCGACGCCTCTCGCAGGAGGGACGGCCAAACTTCCATTTCGCCCTCGACTCGGGGTTAGAGGAAGAGGTCCGCCCGCGGCGCTGCCGACGCCGCATGGAGGCTGCAATGCCCGGTTACCTGGAAATCGCCCAAAACGGTGCCCTGGCTTTGCTGATGGGCATGCTGATCGGGCTGGAGCGCGAGCGCTCGCAGCACCGCGAGGAGTCGCTTTTCGCCGGCGTGCGCACCTTTCCGCTCATCGCGCTCATCGGTTTTCTAGCCGGCCTGATCACGCGCGCGGGGATTGCCAGCGTCCTGCCCGTAGCGCTGGCGGGGGTCTGCGCGCTGGTGGTAGCCGCCTACTGGATCACCGCCCACGGGCCGCACAAGGGCGCCACCACCGAGTTCGTCGCCATCCTCACCTTCCTGTTCGGAGTACTGGCGGCCTTCGACCACGTCATCTCCGCCGCCACCTTCGCCGTTGCCACCGCCGTGCTGCTCTCCGTCAAGGCCCCGCTGCACGAGCTGGCCGAAAAGATTCAGAGCGAGGAGATGTACGCGATTCTGAAGTTCGGCATCATCTCCGTCATCGCCCTGCCCTTGCTGCCCGACCACCCGTACGGTCCCTGGGGAGTGCTCAACCCGCGCGTCATTTGGTGGATGGTGGTGCTGGTCTCGGCGGTCAGCATGGTGGGCTATGTGCTCATGAAGTTCTTGGGCGCGCGGCTGGGTATGGCGCTGACCGGCGTCTTTGGGGGACTGGCTTCCAGCACCGCCACCGCCCTGGGCCTTTCCCAGAAGGCGCGGGAAGCCGAAGGGAAGGCGGCTAGCTATTTTGCGCTGGGGATCGTTCTGGCTTCGACGATCATGTTCTTCCGCGTGTTGGGGCTGGTGTGGATTGTCGATCCGGGGTTGGGAAAGGGTTTGGTCGGGCCCATCGCTTTGCCTGGCGTGGCCGGACTGCTGGCGGGCGTTTACCTGTGGCGCAAGAAGTCGGAGATTGCCACCGCCGCACTGACCGTCAAGAACCCCATGAACCTGGCGAGCGCTGTGAAGTTCGGCCTGCTGTTTGCCGCCGTGCTGCTGCTCTCCCGGGCCGCGCACCACTACTTCGGTTCCACGGGCTTCCTGGTGGCCAGCGGACTGGCCGGGCTGACGGATGTGGACGCTATCACCATTTCCACGGCGCGTTTGGCCCAGCAGGGAGTCTTCTCGCCCGGGGTGGCTAACGCCGCCATTCTGCTCGCCAGTGCCGTCAACACTGGGGTGACGTGCCCCCCTTAGACCGTTCCAGCTGGTAAGTTAAGATTTGAGGGTTCTGGCTGGATTCAGGGAAGGGGGA
>JBJKQV010000148.1:0-7806 GCA_046704985.1 Terriglobia bacterium | reverse complement strand
TGGCAGGCCCCGGACCCTCGCCGTCCGCTCTTCTATCCCTTTTTCCTGCTGGTTGGCCTGGGCCTTTTGGCGCTGCTGGTGCGGCGCCGCAAGCTACGCGCCGCCGAGGTCCTGATTTTCGCTTTCTTCACCGGGACGGCGCTGCACTCCATGCGCTTTATCGCCTTGAGCGCCCTGGCGGCCATCCCCGTGCTGGCGGGCGTCCGCCTGGGGCGCGCCGCCGCTCCCGCCGCGGCCCCCGCACGTCCCCGGCGGCTTCCGCAAGTCGCCGCGATGCTGCTGGCCGCGGGACTCTGCGGCGCCGTGCTGTACCGCGCCTTCCGTAGCGCCCCGGCGGTGGTGCGCGAGCATTTCCCCGTCGAGGCCGTCAACTTCCTCGAGCAGCACCACCACCCCGGGCGCATTTTCAACTCTTATTCCTTCGGCGGCTATCTGATCTGGCGCCTCTACCCGCGCTACCGGGTTTTTGTGGACGGACGCGCGGACGTTTATGGCGGCCCCCTGCTGACCCACTTTGTGGAGCTCTACCGGGGAGAAGTGAACCCGCGCCCGGTGTTCGACCGCCTGGGAGTGAACACTGTAATCGTGGAGCCGCAAGCCACGCTGGGCTGGTTGCTGAGTATGGGACACGACTGGAAACTTGTTTACCGCGACCGCGTGGCGGTCATCTATACGCGAGCCGGGCCGAAAATCAGTGAACAGTGACTAGTGAACAGTGAACAGCAAGGAAGAAAAGGAAGTGGGAAGTGGGAAGTGGGAAGTGGGAAGTGGGGAATGGCAAAGTAAGAAAGGACGGGCTGACTTCTTCTCTATTGCTTTCGATTTCCTGCTGCTCACTGTTCACTGTTCACTGATTTTTGACTTTTGACTTTCAACCTGTAACTCCCGACTCTCAACTCCCGTCTTACAAACAGTGACTGCCGCTGCGAATTCCAACCTGCGCCTGGGGACCTCGAGCTGGTCGAGCCAAGACTGGGTGGGGCCGTTTTATCCTCCCGGCACGACCCCAGCGGGGTTTCTGGGCGAATACGCGAAGCGCTTCGACACCGTGGAAGTGGATGCGAGCTTCTACCGCACGCCCTCGGCCGCCATGGTCCGCAACTGGCGCGAGCGCACCCCGCCGGGATTCGTCTTTGCCGCCAAGTTCCCGCGCGCGATCACCCACGAGAAGGTTCTGCAGGATTGCAGCGCCGAGTTGAAAGAGTTTTTGGCGGCGATGGACCTGCTGGGCGAAAAGCTCGGGCCGCTGCTCGTGCAGCTTCCCTACTTCAACCGCCAGGCGTTCGCGCGCCCGGAGGATTTTCTGGCGCGCCTCAAGCCGTTTCTGGAAAAGCTCCCTTCCGGCTACGCCTTTGCCGTCGAGGTGCGCAACAAGAATTTTCTCGGCCCACAGCTGCTCGACCTGCTGCGCGCGCACCGCGTCGCCCTGGCGCTGATCGACCACCCCTGGATGCCGCCGCTCGCCGCGTTGGCGCAGCGCTTCGACACGGCCACCGCGGATTTCTCTTACCTGCGCTTTCTCGGCGACCGCAAGGGCATCGAAAAGAAGACGCAACACTGGGACCGGGTGCTCGTGGACCGGCGGGGCGAAATGGAGGCGTGGATTCCGGAGATTCGCCGCCTGCTCGAACGCCAGCGGGTGATCTACGCCTACTTCAACAACCACTACGCCGGCTACGCGCCGGGATCGCTGGAGCTTTTCCGCAAGGTTTGGAGCGAGCTCGCGCCGGGCGGCTGAAGCCCGCCGCGGCGCGGGTGGCGCGGGGCAGGCTTACATGAAATTTACGTCTTCGTGGCCGGCTCCCGAGGTGCAGGGAAAGAGATCGTGTTAAACTAATCGGTTTTTGGGAGGATGGACGAAGGCTTATGCGGCGTTATCAAGTTCGACTGCTCAAGACCCGCGAGGAGTTCCGGGCCTGCGAGCAAATCCAGACGGTGACCTGGGGGACCCTCAGCGTGGCGGGCGAAGTGCTTATGGTGACGCAGCACTACGGCGGCGTGGTGGTGGGAGCGATCACGGGGCACAAGGTGGTGGGATTCCTCTACGCCTTTCCGGCGGTCTACCACGGGGAATCGGTCCACTGGTCCCACATGATGGGAGTGCTGGAAGGCTACCGCGACATGGGATTAGGATTGCGCATGAAGCAGTTGCACCGGCGCGTGGCGCTGGAGCGCGGCATCGGGTCCATCTGCTGGACCTTCGACCCCTTGCAGAGCCGCAACGGGGCCCTGAACGTCGGCCGCCTGGGCGCCCAGCCGGAAGAATACGTCATCAACTATTACGGACAGTTTGAAAGCTACTTTGAAAAGGACCTGCCCAGCGATCGCATGGTGGTGAGCTGGCGCGTCGGCAACAAGCGCGTGGCGGAGCGGCTGGAGCGCCCCCTGTACCGCCCGCGCACTCTCGACCTGCCGCGCGTCAACGAGACACACCTCAACGAGGCGGGGCTGCTCGAAAACCTGAAGCTCCGTTTCGATCTCACCGCCCCGCAGCTCGCCGTCGAAATTCCCACCAACACCGAGACCATCCGCAGCCGTGACGTGCCCCTGGCGCGCCGCTGGCGATTCGAAACGCGCGAGATTTTCCAGAAGTACTATGCGGCCGGCTACCGGATCACGGATTTCTACCGCCTCTACCGGCGAGGCAAGCCCGCCTTCTACATCCTGGAGAGGCCCTAGGCGCCCCCGCGGCGGTCCCGGTGCCCCGCGGCGCGGGCTTGCAAAGCCCTGCGCGCCGCCATAAAATGCAGGCTCAAAACCAGCGATGGGCACCGAGGTGTGGTTTTCGCGCGCCGACTCCGTGGCCGAGGCTCTGGAACGCCTGGTGGGCGAGAGCACGGCTTCTGTGGACGCGGCGCTTTACCGGCTGAGTCACCCCGCCCTGGCGCGCGCTTTGGGGGCCGCCGCGCGGCGCGGCTGCCGTGTGCGCCTGGTGCTCGACGCCGGCAAGTACGCTCAGACCGCCGCCACCCGCCGGCTGCTCGCGCAAGCTCCGGTCCCCTTCCGGCTCTCCGCGGGACGCGGCGGCGATGGCAAGATGCACCACAAGTTCGTCATCTACGACGCGCGCACGGTGACCACGGGCAGCTACAACTGGACCCTTGAGTCCGACGAGGAGAACTACGAAAACCTGCTGGTGGTGCGCGACCCGGAGCAGGTGGAATCCTACCGCCGGGAATTTGAGGCGCTCTGGGAAAGCGCCGTCGAGGCGGAAACGTAAACCCGGGGAATAACCATGGCGGCTTCGCAAAAACGCAAACCCTCCAGAGGATACGAGCTATACGTGATGCGCCACGGGGCGGCGGTCGAGCGCGGCAGCGCCGGCTACGGGGGCGACACCAAGCGTCCGCTCACTCCGGAGGGCCGCAAGAAGGTGGTCGAAATCACGACCGGGCTGATGCGCCTGGGGTTCGACCCGGATTGGATCGTCTCCAGCCCCCTGGTGCGCGCCGCCGAGACGGCGAAGTTGGTCGCGCAGACCCTGGGGGGCGGCGTGGCACTGGATTTTTCCGACGCTTTGCGCCCCGGGGGCTCGCCGGAGGCGCTCATTACTTTCCTGGCCAAGCATCCCAACCGCAGCCGCGTGCTGGTGGTCGGCCACGAGCCGGATTTGAGCGAGATGGCGGGACGGCTGATCGGCGCCGGGCGGCGCTCCCACCTGGGCTTCAAGAAAGGCGGCTGCTGCCTCATCACCTTCGATCAGTTCCCGCCCAAATCGCCCGGCCGGCTCCTCTGGTGGCTCACCCCGCGCATCATGCGCAAGCTGGCGTGAGCCGCGCGGGCCCATCGCTACCCGCTTAATAGCGCCTAATCGTCCGGAGAATAGTGAAAGACGCTTTCAAGCGGTTTTCCGAACACGGCAGCGATGCGGAACGCAGCTTCGAGTGACGGGGAGTACTTCCCCTGCTCGATGGCGTTCACCGTCTGGCGAGTCAGTTTGATCCGTTCGGCCAATTGCTGCTGCGTCATCTCACCATGCTCGAAGCGCAGCCGGCGGATTTCGTTTCGAATGGTTGCCATGCTATGCCCCACGCCTGTATTGGAAGATCTGGCAGCCGGAGCGCATGATCTCAGCCGCGACGAGAATGAATAAAAGCGCATTGGCATTGAAGATGACCGGCGGCTCGAAGGCGCCGAAAAAGCAGGCGAAGACAACGCTCGTGGCAAGCGCCGCATAAGCGACGCGTGTGGATCGGAGTTCGATCAGCCTGTCGCGCTCATCACGCTGCGCCTTCGCCTCTTTGGGTGCCAACGCCGCGGCCGCGGCGATCAGCACAACCTGCACGATCACCAGCGCAATGACCGTGCCCAGGAGTGCGCCCAGGTGGACGGCACCCATTCCCTCCCCTGAGCGGACCACAATCCAGAAGTAGAAACCGTAAATGACCGCCATTGAGATCGACGAGATCCAGGCGATCTTCTCGCGAAAAGGCATTTGACCTCCTTCAAGTGTCAAATCAACACGACTCACAGTAAAGTATAATTTACTTTGTGTCAAGTAATGTTTACTATCAGGGCGTTGGGGGAGGCGGAAATCGAGTTCAGGTGGCTTTTTCCAGAATCCCAATTGTGCCTGCCCTGCCTGCCGCAAGCGGGCGCAGTCAGCTTGCGTGCTTTTCCACGGGCGCAAACGTCCACGGTCCCGCCGCGCGAAACCGTAGCTACCAGCCGGGGTGCGGCAAGAACCCGCCGCGCAAGGTCCCCGGAGAGCCCGTTGATACGCGGCGCGAGGGGGAGTAGACTAAGCGTTCGGACCAACGTGACCCGGAACACTCGGCCTCTGGGAAGTGTCGCGCTCTTGAGAGGGCAAGCGCGGCCCAGCTTGTGCAATCGAGGCTCCCGCTGATGGACGACCCTGCTGCTCGGCTCCCTGTAGTCGTGTCTGAGTCGCCCGACGCTTCGCGCGCCGAGGGCTCGGCGGAAAGCGCGGCCACACCCCCTGCCGCCCCGCGCCGCAACGAATGGGCCACGGTGCGCCGCCTGGCGCGCAAGCAGCTCGACCGCTTCATGTCCTACGAGCCCAAGGTGCTGCGCGGCGACGACCCGGACTCGATCCACGACCTGCGCGTGGCCAGCCGGCGCTTGCAACAGATCCTCGACTTGCTCTACCCCAAGCCGCGCCCGGGAGAGATCCGCGACCTGCGGCGGCGCCTGCGCCGGGTGCGCCGCAGCCTTTCGGACGTGCGCAACTGCGACGTGCTGCTGGCGGGCGCCGAGCAGCGCCTTAAACGCAAGCGCACGGCGCGCCGCGAAGCCTGGACGGCCGTCGCCCACTACCTCCGCCAGCGCCGCCAAACGAGCTTCGACAAGGCCCTGCGCAAGCTGGGCAAGGCCAACCTGACGGTTTTCTACGTGCTCCTGAAAGACCACCTGAGCCTGCCCGGCGAGCGTCCCGCGCGGGGCGGCCGGGCGCCGGCCCGGAGCTTTCCCGAACTCGCCCCCGAGCAGTTCTACGAGCGCGTGGGCGCGGCCGTGGAGCGGGTCTGGGGAGCCTTCCGGACGCAGTTGGAGCTATCGCAACGCGACCCGCGCCCCGAGGTGATTCACGGCGCGCGCATCGCCACCAAGCGCCTGCGCTACCTGCTGGAGGTAATCGGGGCATTCGGGGTGTCGGGAACCGCGCAACAGCTGGCCTGGCTGCGCGGCCTGCAAACTCTGCTGGGCGACTGGCACGACCTGGAAGTGCTCGAGGAGATGATGATCGCCATGCTGGCGCGCCCGGAATTCCTGCGCGAGCACCTGGCGCTGGCCATGGCGGTGGAGAAGCAGATCGAGCGCCAGCGCGCCGAGAAGCGGAATTTCCAGGAGAAGTTTTTCGCCATGACCCTCGACTCGCCGCAAGTCGAGAGCCTGGGGGCGTGGGTGGCCTACCTGCTGGAATCGCCTTCCGCGGCTTTTGCCGCCGCCTGAGCGCGCGGCGCCTCCGCCTTGCCTTCCGGCGGGGCTTTCTCGGCAGCCGCAGTTTCCTCTTCGCCGGCGGGTGCGGGGCGCGGCAGGCTGAAAAGCGGCTCGCGCGATTCGCCGCTCAGCACGCGCGAGATGCCGTCGCAGAGCTGCCCGAAGACCGTGCGCACATCGCCGGAAGCGTCCACCGGCTCGAACTGGTACTGCTCGCCCAGCGCCTCAAACTGCGCGAGCAGCGCCGTCTGGTACTTGCGGAAGCTCTCGTACATGTCCTCGCTGGGGTGCAGGTCCATCCCCGACTCCCAGTAATCGAACCCACGGGAAAAGACCACGCGCGGGATCAGGTCGTCCACGCCGATGCGAAGGTAGAAGACCGCGTCGGGCTTGAGGGCGAAGCTGTAGGCGTTGCGAATCCACGCCGCGTCCATGCCGCGAATGATGGCGCGCGCCATGAGCGAGTAGATGTAGCGGTCGGTGAGCACCACAAAGCCCGCGCGCAGCGCGGGAACGATCTCGTGCTCCAGGCGGTCGGCAAAGTCCGTGGCGTAGAAAAGGCTGAGGGTGATGCGCCCCAGGGTGTGGCCTTCCTTGGCCTGCTTGATGCCCTTGCCGGCGAGCGTCGAGCGCGTCATGCCGGTTTCCAGCACCGCGCGCCCCTGCTGCTCAAGCCAGGGCTTGAGCAGGTTGATCTGCGTCGAGCGGCCCACCCCGTCCGTTCCCTCGATGACGATCAGCTTGCCCGTCAAGTCCGCCAGGTTCATCTCCGGCAGGACCGCTCCGTAGGTCTCTCTCACGGCGCCACCCTCAGCCGCTTGGCCTGCGCCAGGCGTGCCTTGACGATCTGGCGCATCTGCACCTGCTGCTCCTCGATGGGCAGCGTGGCGTCAATCACCGTCAGGTCGAATTCGGCAATCATCTTTTCGTATTCCTCGAGGATGCGCCCCTGGAAAATCTCGAAGCTCTCCTCGGGATCGTCGGAAAGGTCCAGGTCGAGCCCCGCCTCGTAGAACTTGAAGCCGTTGCGCCCGTCAATCAGCCGGCGCATGGAAACTTCCAGCGGGGTGCGAAAGTAAAAGGCCACGGTGGGCTTGACCGCAAAGCTGTACAGGTCGCGCACCCAGGCCGGCTCCATCCCCCGCACCACGTCGCGCGCGAAGGCGGTGTAAATGTACCGGTCGCAAAGCACCACCGCGCCGGCCTTCAAGAGCGGGATGATGCTGTGCTCCATGCGGTCGGCAAAGTCGGTGGCGTGAATCAGGCAGAAGGTGGAAGGGGTCAGCGAGCGCTTCTTCTTGCCGCGCTTGGTGGTGTCGCGCACCAGCGGCGAGGAGTTCCACTCGCTGAAAACCGTGCCGTAGCCTTCCGCTTGCAGCCACTGGTGAAGGAGCGTCAGCTGCGTGGACTTGCCCGAGCCGTCGATCCCCTCCACCACGAAGAGTTTTCCCGGAAAGCGATGTTCGCCGTAGCGCTTCATCGAGGCTTGCTCCGAATCCTGTGGGGCCGAATGGCTTACTATAACATACCGAATGCAGCGGCAAAAGCGAAGCCCAGGCAAATAGCCGCAGGGCCTGCAGCGGGGGCCGGAGGGTGACAGGCAGCCGTCCCCGAGAAATCGTTAACTATTGCGTGATCAAATAGATCCATGGGCTTTAAGGCCGGCTCCTATCGCCGCTGCAGCCGCCGGATGTCGGCTTGCACGGTCTTGAGCGTGGGGTCGAGATAGAGGGCGTGGCGGTAACTCTCCAGGGCGGGCGCGGCCATGCCCATCGAATCCTCGATGCGCGCCTTGAGCACCTCCAGGTGCGAATCGCGGTAGGTGCGCTCGGCCACCAGTGCCTCGAGCATCGCCTGCGAGTAATCGTTCTGCAAGTAGAGGACGCGCGCCAGGGCAAAGTGCAGCCG
>JBJKQV010000147.1:0-2666 GCA_046704985.1 Terriglobia bacterium | reverse complement strand
CCACCGACGCGGCCCGGGCGGCGGCGGACCTGGTGCTCACCGCGCCGGGCCTGTCGGTGATCGTGACGGCCGTCGAATCGGCGCGGAAGATCTTCGAGCGCATGAACAGCTACGCCATCTACCGCATCACCGAGACTATCCGGATCATGGTCTTCATGGTGCTGGCCATGCTGGTCTTCAACTTCTACCCCATCACGGCCCTGATGATCATCCTGCTTGCCATCCTGAACGACCTGCCCGTCATGGCCATCGCCTACGACAACACGTGGCTCGACCCCAAGCCCGTCCGGTGGGACATGCGCCGGGTCCTGACCACGGCGACCGTTCTGGGCGCCATCGGCGTGGTGGAGACCTTCGGGATGCTCTACCTGGCCAAGGTCGTCTTCGGCGTCGGACTGGCCCAGCTCCAGTCGGTGATCTTCCTCAAGCTGGTCGTGGCCGGCCACCTGACGCTCTTCGTGGCCCGCAGCAAGAAGCCCTTCTTCTCGCGCCCCTTCCCCGCGCCCATCCTGCTCGGCGCCATCCTGGTCACCCAGACGCTCGCCGCCATGATCGTGGGCTTCGGCTGGTTCGTCACGGCCATTCCCTGGTCCTGGGTGGGGCTGATCTGGCTCTACTGCCTGGCGTGGCTCCTCATCGAGGACTGGGCCAAGCTGCAGGTGTACGGCCACCTCGAACAGAGCGGCAAGCGCCACAGGACCTTCCTCGACAGGCTCGGCCGGTCGCACCACCACCACGGGCGGTTGTGGGGCTAGGGGGAATTTGGGATTTTGGATTTGAGAATTGGGATTTGAAGACGGCTTGGGACGAGCCGTTGTAGCGGCCGATTCCCATCGGCCAAATGGTCGTGCAGGGTTCGGCCGGTGCCCGTTCCCCGCGGGCCTGTGGCCCGCGGCGCGTCTGCACCCAGCAGGCTGCTGAAGAACCCTCGTAGGTCGCGTTGCCTGCGCCACGGTCCCGAATGCAAGGCGTCTCGTCTTCGATGCCTCTGGCATGTTTTTCCTCACCGCTTCGTGCCGGGCATCTCGGGGCGCAGGCGTCGCGCCAGAGATCCTCCCCCGGGCCGGACCCCTCCCTGCAAACCTCTTGCGCGCGGCCCACGCGGTTTTTCAGCAGCCTGCTAGGGTTTCATTTCCTCATTTCATTCAAATCTATGCTGACCCGGTTGCACAAGGTTACGCAAAGCGTTACTATTTGTGAGAGGTTCAGCAATGGCAGGTTTCGGTAAGCTGTATGAGTGGGTTGAGTCGCTGCCGGAGGACGGCAGGTATGTGTTCTTGCGGAAGGAGGCGAAAGAGGTAACCGACGCCTCCGACGACGCGATCAAAATGACGCTCTACCGTCTCAAGCGGAGCGGATCGATCGTCAGCCCCCGCCGCGATTTCTTCGTGGTCGTGCCTCGAGAATACCGATCGGCGGGAAGCCCGCCGGCAAGCTGGTTCATCGATGACCTCATGCGCCACCTCGGCCGGCGCTACTATGTAGCACTGCTCAGCGCGTCAGCTCTCTACGGCGCAGGTCACCAACAGCCGATGGCGTTCCAGGTCATCGCCGACTCGGCCGAGCGCGATATCGTGGTGGGACGCGTCCGTATCGAGTTCCACGTCAGCAATCTCATTGAAGGCGCGGCGACCGAGCGAGTCAAGACGGAAACTGGGAGCATGGTCGTTTCGACGCCGGAAACCACCGCGCTGGACCTTGTCCGATTCCCGGCTTATTGCGGCTACTGGAGCAATATCGCCACCGTACTCTCCGAGCTGGCAGAGAAACTCGACGCGGACAAGCTGGCAGCAGGCGCGGCTCGCGTGGCACGCAGCGACGTTCAACGGCTGGGCTGGCTCCTCAACTTCGTTGAGGAGTCGAAGTTGGCTGACGCACTCGCCGGGATGTTGGAGGGCAAACGCCTCTTGCCGACGCCGCTATCGACGGCACGCGCCAGCGCCAATGTTCCGCTGGACCCGCGTTGGCAGATTCTCGTGAATGACGACGTGGAGCCGGACCTTTGATCCCCAAGGCAAACATCACCGCGTGGCGAAGGGCGGCGCCATGGTCGTCGGACTGGCAGGTCGAGCAGGACCTTGTCCTTTCTCGATGCCTGGTCGAACTGTTCAACAGCCCTACCATTGCCAAGCAGGCCGTCTTCCGCGGGGGCACCGCGCTCCACAAACTCTTCTTCAAACCGCCCGGCCGGTACTCCGAGGACATCGACCTCGTACAACGAGAATCCGGCCCCATCGGCACGCTCATCGAGGGCATCCGCACTGCGCTTGATCCATGGCTCGGAACGCCGAAGTGGAAAGCGGGACACGGGCGATTCAGACTCTACTACCGTTTCCAGACGACCATGGAACCCGTTGTTCAGTCGCGGGTCAAGCTCGAGATCAACACGCGCGAACATTTCGCCGTCCATGGATTTGTCACGCGTCCCATCAAAGTAGAAAACGGTTGGTTCTCCGGCAAAGCGGATGTGGGAACGTACACCCTGCCGGAGCTCCTCGGCACAAAGCTGCGAGCTCTCTACCAGCGTAAGAAGGGGCGCGACCTTTTCGACTGGCCCCGACCAGGTGAACCAAGGTAAACGAATTCGGGCGCGACAATGGACGGTGGTACTTGGTTTCAGAAAGACCATGTGGGGGCGGGGGGCGTCAATTGGGGCCCGAAAAACG
>JBJKQV010000146.1:0-2588 GCA_046704985.1 Terriglobia bacterium | reverse complement strand
CGGCGGGTAAATAGTGCCGCCTCCGCCGCCGATTTAACGGGCTAACCTATACACACCGACCTGCGCCGCCCCTCTGCGCGCGGCCCCGCGCACCATAGGACTCGCGCCGGGTCCCGAACGTCGAGGCCGGCGGCGGGGTGTGTCTGAACGCCTGAAGATTAGAAATCAGAAATTAGAAATTGGAAAATGAAATTAGAAAATGGAAACTGGAGGCTGGAAACTAACAGTTCAAACTCAAAACTTCTGAGTTCCAATTTCTGACTTCTAATTTTCTCTACGCTTCAACGCCCGGGGCGGGGAGCTCGAAGGCGGGCAGGCCTTCGGCGCCCTGGCCGGCGGTAAGCCGCCAGAGCAGGAATTCCAGCAAAATCTTCGAGTCCTTCCACGACGACTTGATGCCCAGGTCCGCCTGGCGCACGTAGCGCAGCGCCTGGAGAATTTCGGCGCGCGAGAAGTTGCGGGCCACATGGGGAGCGATTTCGTAGGTCGAGAAGGGGTTACTCCATCCTCCGCGCCCGCGGCCGCCGTAAGCGGTGGCGCCGCGCAGAGCCTGGCGGAACAGATCGGCGATCGACCAGAGGAGGAGCATCTCCGATTCCTTGCTGGCCAGCAGGGCGCGCAGGTGTTCGAGGGCGGGGGCGAAGCGGCGGTCGGCGATGGCGCGCAGAAGCTTGCCGATCACGTGCTCCTGGCGGAACGCCACCAGGCGGTCCAGGTCGGCGGCTTCCAGGCGCGTCATGCCGGGGCGCGCGGTCATGAGCTTTTCCATTTCGTTGCGCACCCAGAGCAGGTTGACGCCCGCCGAGGCGGAGGCGCGGCCGGGTTCCTGGGAATTTTCGAAGCGCGCCACGATCTGCTCGGCGAGCTCCGGCGCCACTTCCACGCGCGCGCGGCGCAGGTAGGACTGCAGCCAGCGCGCCGCCTCGCGGTGTCCCAGGGGCAGCATCTCGACCAGTTGCGCGCGCTTTTCGAGCAACTGCACGAAGCGCCGCCGCCGGTCGGGCTCGGCGGCCATAAAGATGGCGGTGGCAAAACTCGGCGGGCGCTCGAGATAGGCGGCCAGCGCCTGGTGGTCTTCGTCGCCGGCGTGCTTGAAGTCGTTGGGGTCGGAAATGAGCAGGAAGTTGTGGCCGCCCAGCATGGGCATCTGGCGGGCGCCTTCCAACTCGCGCGCCAGTCGCCCGGGCACGAACTCAATCTCCGCCAGGCACCAGCTGCGCACTTCGGCGGGCAGGGAAGCGACTACCGCGGCGCGGCACTCGTCGAGCAGAAAGCGCTCGGGGCCGCGCAGGAAATAGGCGGCGCCCAGCTTGCTGGCAGCGGCTTGAGCGATAAATTCTCCCGGTCGCATCGTCTCCTTCGGGCCTTCGCGAGGCCCCGCTGATTCCTCCGCGCAGTTTACACGAATTCGCCGTTCGTGTCTTGAGGGATGCGGCGCGCCGCGTTCAGCGGCACGGCGCCAGCTTCTGCGGGTAGACCAGTTCAAAATGCGGATGGTGCCGGGCCGTAGGCTCGACCACCTTGAGCTTCCACCCCCGGTCCTTGCGGAGTGGCACGGGGAGTTGCAATTCCAGGCGGTAGAAGCGGGTGATTTCATCCAGGAAGCCCAGCGTAGCCTTGGTGAAAATATCCCGATCCACTCTAGTGTATTTCTCCCGTTCGCCGGCGTACTCAAACACGGGCGTGTCAAAGAAAGGAAAAAACAGAGAATACCCTCCGGAATCGTCCACCAACTTGAGCAGGGCGTTGAGGCTTATGTTAGTCTCGGGGTTACGGCGAAGTACGTTTAGATTCTCAGTAATCAACGCAAACAGCCGTACCTGCGACTGCAAGACCAACTTCTTGGTCTGGCTCACACGGACGTGGCTGGCATTGTCGAAGCCATCGCTGATGAAGTAGATGGTGTCGCCGGTTCTTGCCGGCCGAAGCATGGCGAGCGCCGCCTCCAGGGCGTCGTACAAAGCGGTGTCCGCCGAACGCCGCCCTTTTACCTGCCAATTCCTCCCGAGTAGTTTCGATAACTCGTACCGGATCGCGCTGCGGTCGGGCGTCAAGCCGATACGATCTTGAATGTGGGTCGAGAAGGTGAGGAGTCCGAACGTCACCTGCGGCGGGGCCGAGGCGAGCAGGCGGTCGGCGACCCGCAGCTCCAGCTTCCACTTCTTTTCCATGCTCTCGCTCGCATCCAGCACGATGAGGACGCGGCGCGGTCCCGTGTCGAAGACGGCGGAGGCGATAGTGACCGGCTTGCCCCGCAACTCGGCGCGGAAGTTGGCAGCCTGCAAGCCCAGCACCTGCAGGCCTGCGCGGTTGTAGACGTTCACAGCCACCGTACGGTCGTTGCAGGGATGGCCGACTGCTGCCAATCCCGGGGCGACACTCAGGCAGGAAATTGCCACTATCGCTACTAGTTGCCATGCCGGAATACTCTTCATCGTATCTACACCGTGTGAAAGTAATCGGCAGTAAACGAACCGAGTTTACGCCTGCCAGGGCAACTGGGCAACATATTGGCGGCGGCGTTGAGGCGTCTCCGCGGCCGGCAGTTCTTTGTAGGGGCGCACAGTTGTGCGCCCCTACCGCCGAGG
>JBJKQV010000145.1:0-6361 GCA_046704985.1 Terriglobia bacterium | reverse complement strand
AGAGGATGGGCGGCCCCCCCCGCAACGTCGCGCTTGGGTTCCCGGTTCTCCTGGAGCAAATCTGCGGCGGGCAACTCTCGGGTAGGTCGCTGGACCCCGCGAGCAATTTCGGGGCTAGAGGAATGATCGCCTCCCGTCCCGCCTATGGCGGGACGGGAACAGAATTCGGCTTACAGGCTTGTCCGCGCTATTGATTCCGGTGGTTTTTCAGCGGCTTCAGGCGACCATCAGCGGCGGGTTTCGGACATTCGCCGCACAACCCAGATTTCAATGTTCCGGAAGGTGACTTGATGAAGGCGGTTCGTTTCCACGCGCTGGGCGGTCCGGAGGTTTTGCAGTTCGAGGATGTTGAGCAGCCGCGTCCCGCGCCAGGCGAGGCGCTGGTGAAGGTTCAAGTGGCGGGGGTGAATTTTGCCGACACGCTGCTGCGCCAGGGGCGCTACGTGACCGAGCCGCACCTGCCCGAGACGCCGGGCTTCGAGGCTTCGGGAACCGTTGAGGCGGTGGGCGCGGAGGCCGACGCCGCCTGGGTGGGCCGGCGCGTGGCATTGATGGGCCAGCACTGCTACGCTGAGTACGTCACCGCCGCCGTGGGCGCGCTGATGGCTTTGCCCGACGCCGTGGGCTGGGAAAAAGCGGCGGCGTTTCCCATCCAATCGCTCACCGCTTATCACCTGCTTCACACGGTGGACGAGGTGAAGCCGGGGATGACGGTGCTCGTGCACGCCGCGGCGGGTGGCGTGGGGTTGCAGTTGCTTCAGTTGGCCAAGCAAGCCGGGGCGCGCGTTTTCGGAACCGTCTCGACGGATGAAAAGGCCAAGCTCGCGCGCGAGTATGGTGCCGACGAAACGATTCTCTACACGCAGACCGATTTCGCTGAGCGGGTCATGGAGTTGACCGGCGCGCGGGGTGTGGAGCTGGTCCTGGACTCGGTGGGCCGGGCGACGTTTGCGCGCAGCCTGCGGGTGCTCAGGCCCTTCGGCCACCTGATCGTCTACGGCGCGGCGAGCGGGCTGCCCGAGAAGCTCAACACGGTGGGCAAGCTCATGCCCGGGTCGCTGAAGGTGAGTTCCTTCTGGCTGTTTGCCGTGGAGCACGCGCCGGAAGCGGCGGCGCGCGGCGTTCGCGAGGTTCTGGGGGCGATTGCGGGCGGCAAGCTGAGGCTTCCCATTGGGCTGAAGCTCCCCCTCGCCGAGGCCGCCGAAGCCCATCGCCGCCTGGAAGCGCGCCAGACGACCGGGAAGGTTCTGCTGACGGTAAGATGAGAGGAAGGCAACGTGGCGCTCTTCGGGTCCAAGTCGAAAAAGCTGAGTGCGGCGCGCAAGCTGGAAGGCACGGTGCGCCTGCCGGGCGACAAATCCATCTCCCATCGCTACGCGCTGCTGGCGGCGCTGGCCGAGGGTGCGAGCGAGATTCACTTTTACTCTTCCAGCGCCGACTGCGCTTCGACGCTCGGATGTCTGGAGGGCCTGGGCGTGCGCGTGGAGCGCCAGGGCGAGGTGGTGCGCATCCAGGGCGGGGGCCTCAGTGGCCTGCGGGCGCCGCGCCGGGCGCTCGACGCCGGCAATTCCGGTTCCACCAAGCGCATGCTGGCGGGCATCCTGGCCGCGCAACCCTTTGCCTCGACCCTGCAGGGCGACGCGTCGCTTTCCCGCCGCCCCATGCAGCGCATTATCGAGCCGCTCGCCCGCATGGGAGCGCGCATCATCGCGCGCGAGGGAGGATTCCCGCCGCTGGAGTTTGCGGGGCTGGCCGGCGGCGCCTCGCTGCGCCCCATCCGTTACGAGCTGCCGGTGGCGAGTGCGCAGGTCAAGACCGCGGTGCTGATGGCCGGCCTCTTTGCCGAGGGAACGACGGAGGTGGTCGAGCCCGCGGTGACGCGCGACCACACGGAAATCGCCCTGGAGCAAATGGGCGCTGAGATTTCCCGCCACGCGCGCACCATCCGCTTGCAAGGCCGCCCGCGCCTGAAGGCGCAGAAGGTGTACATCCCCGGCGACATTTCCTCGGCGGCGTTTTTTCTGGTGGCGGGGCTGCTGGTTCCCGAATCCAACCTGGTGCTGCAAAACGTGGGGCTGAACCCCACCCGCACGCGCATCCTCGACCTGCTGGTTTCGCTCGGCGGGCATGTGAAGGTGTTGAACGTCGAGATGCTGGGCGGCGAGCTGCTGGGCGACCTGCACGTCGAGTCCAGCCGCTTGCAGGGCGGCGAGATTCCCGCCGACGCCGTGCCGGGGCTGATTGACGAGCTGCCGGTGCTCGCCGTCCTGGGCACGCAGACCGAGCGCGGGCTCTCGTTTCGCGGTGCCGCGGAGCTGCGTGTCAAGGAGAGCGACCGCATCGCCGCCGTGGCCGCCAATCTGCGCCTACTGGGCGCGCGGGTGGAAGAATTCCCCGACGGGATGCGCGTTGAGGGAAACCAGAAGCTGCGCGGCGCCTCGCTCGACTGCTACGGAGACCACCGCATCGCCATGGCCTTTGCCGTCGCTGCCCTGGTGGCCGAAGGCTCGACCACGCTCGAAGGCGCCGGGTGCGTCAACATTTCCTTTCCCGATTTCTTTTCCACTTTAGAGCGCGTTCAAGGCTGAATCGCCCGGGCGGGCGGGATTCCCTTAGCGCAGACCGCCGTTCCTGCGGTCTGCGGTCACCGTCCGAAGCGCACCACGGCGGCGGCTTGCGCCGCCAGGGCGCTCAGCGCAGGTACGGTAGGCGCACCGCGACGGGCTTGCTGGGCCGGGGGGGGGGCAGGAGGTGTGGGAGGTGCGGCCGGCGGCTCCGGGCCTGCTTTCCCCAGGTGGATGGTTCCATAGGAAGTGTTGAGGCGGATGCTCGGCCCGCCCTTGCCGTAGCTGCCGGAGATGGAGGGTGTATCGCCGCCCTTCGACACCTTGAGGTTGGGTCCGGAGAAGTCGCAATCCACTTCGCCGTGGTTGGAGGTGGCTTGAATCTGGAAGCTGCTCCCTTCGGGCAGCAGCAGGTCGATTTCGCCGCGTTTGGAATCGACGGTGATGGGCTGGCGCAGTGGGCCGGCGGCGCGCAGCTGGATGGCGCCGTTGGTGTCGGTGATCTGGACGCTATGGCTGAAACCCTGCAGGTTGATGTCCTTCTGGCGGGTGGTGATTTCGAAGGGGCCGCCGATGCCGCGGGCGTCGAGCGAGCCCATTTCCATATCCAGGGTGCCGCTCAATTTCTGAACTGTGAGGTTGGTGCGCGAAGAGACAAAGCGCACGCTCTGGGCGACGTTGGAGAACTGAACGCGCCCGGTGTAGTCGCCGTTGACGGTGACGTTGCCGCTGACGCCGGAAACCACCACGTCGGCGCCGCGCCCGTTCACTTCCACGCTGCCCTTCACCTGGCTGAGGTGCGCCGAGCCGCTGGATTTCTGGATGCGCACCAGGCCTTCGACGTTGTTGACGCGCACGTCGCCGTGGCGGGAAGTGAGCGTCTGGTCGCCGCTCAGCCCGTCGAGCGATTGATCGCCGCGCTCGGTGGTGAGCTCCAGGCTGGTGGCCTTGGGGACGCTCAGGCTGAGGTCCAGGCGCACCTGGCGCCCGCCCCCGGGCAGGGTGTCGAGGTTGGACTTGAAAACGTAGTGGCCGGCCTCCTCGGCGAAGCTGAACTTCAACTGGTCGGCAAGCTTCTTGGCCGCCGCCTCGTTGTCGGCGTGGATCGATTCCTTCACCACTGCCTCCAGCATCGAGGATTCGCCGGCGTGTACTTGCACGTCGCCGCGGCGGTCGATGATCACCACGTGGGGCTGCGCTCCCACGGGCTGCGAAATCGTCTGGTTGAAGGAGTAGGAATTCAGGAAGAGGTCGGCAAAGTCGCCGTTGTCGACGCGGATGGCGGAAGGCCAATCCTGCCAAGGGTGGAGCACGATCTTGGAAACCAGCGAGCCCAGCAGCAGGATGAGGATGAGCAGGACGACTTCGCTGCCCGAAAAAAGACTAATGGGTGCGATCTCGGGGTGCGCCTGCGCGTGCAGGTAGTCGATGAGCTTGGAGACGCCCCAGAAGATGATCAGCACCGGCCAGAACTTGGCGATGATCTGCCAGGGATGAACGTTGGCGTTGAAGTTCTGGTAGAGGAAGAGCACTCCGATGGCGATCAGGGTGAGTGCCCAGAAGATCGAACCTCGGCGGTGTGCGTATGCGCTCATAACCGTTAGCCTCGTTCGGGCGGGGGCTCGGGCCCGCGCCGTCTGGCGCTTCCTAAACCTTCGGGCCGCGCGGCGCGCGCGGCGGACGGGAGACGTTGAACAGCTTGATGACGCCGACCACGATCAGGAGCGCCGGCCAGGTCTTGCTGATTCCCCAACCGGGCACGAATTGCCCGAGCAGAAACATCACCCCCAGGGCGATGAGCACGACCGGGCCCATCAGGCTGAGGCGGCGCTCGGGAAGCGAGCTGTCATTCATCGTCGTATCCTTGCGGCTCGCCGCTGCGACTGCGCGCGGCGGCGGGCCGGAAATTCAAGAGCCCGTCCGGGTACGCTCCAACTCGAGCTCCAGCTCGCGCATCTTGACCTGGTGCTCCATCTCCTCGCGGTGCAGAGCCTGCCGGACCTCCATCTCCTTGTCGCGAACCCTCGCCATGCAGACGATGGCCACGATCAAGACCACCAGCACAAAGGCGGCAACCGGAATCATAAAGGGTGAAGACATCGCGTTCCTCCGGCCTGCTTTCCGGGGCTGCGCCGGCGCCTCAGGCGACTTTGCCGGCAGCCTGGCGTTCCCGGGACTTCTCGATCTCCAGCTCCAGTTCCTTCATGTTCTGCTGGTGCTCCATCTCGCGCTGGCGCAGGTCCTGGTGGATTTGCAGCTCGCGCTCGCGGGCCTTAAACCAGAAGATGATGCCGATGATCGCCACCACCATCGCCATGCCGGCGATGGGGACCAGGAAGACTGTGAAAGGGCCTGCCGTCATGTTTCCTCCTCGAGCGGCGCCGTACGGCGCTCAGTTACGTTTATCCAGCCGGGCCTTTTCGAGCTCCAGCTTGGCCTTTTCGATCTCGATCTCCTTGAGCTTCCGTTCGTGTTCCATCTCGCGCTGGCGCAACTCGCGGTGCGCCTCCAGCTCCCTTTCGCGCGTCTTGCGGAAGCTGACGATGGCTACGATGAGCACCACCATCACAAACGAGGCGATGGGAACTACGAAGGGGTTATGCATGAATTCCATGGCACTCCTTCCTCAAAACGAATGACTACAAACCTTGCGGGCCGCTGGGGCCCTCGGGCCCCCGGGGCTCGGCCGGCGGGCCCCCGGCGGGCGGGGCCGGCGGATTGGGGCCGTGTCCGAATCGCCGCTGCAAAAGCAGCAGCCCGAAGACGATCAACAGCACCGGCCAGAACTTGCCGACCGCGTGGATGACCGGGATGCCCAGGTTGTCGAGCAGGAAGAGCACGCCCAGGGCGATGAGCAGACCGGCGCCCACGGGCGCGTTCATGCGCGTCTCTTCCAAGCCGAACCAGGCGGGAACGGGATGGCCCAATTGTTTGGCGCGCGCCGTCTGGTAGGAATCGATCCCCACGTAAATCCACCACGCGGCCACCGCCCAGCCGAAGATGTCGACGCGATTGGCCAGGCCCATCAGGGCGATGAAGACCGCCAGTTGCAGCAGCCCCTTCATCACCTGGCCGTTGTAAGCTGCGCCCACGCCGGGGACGAAGCTCAGCGCCAGCGCCCAGCCGGGGCTGGGGCCGCGGCCGAGCAGCGGCGGCAGGCCCGTGGAACCCATCCGTGCTGCCAGGCACTCCTCGCAATAGATGACCCCGTGCACCTCGTGCTTGCACTCCGCGCACAGCGCGCGCCCGCACTGATTGCAGTAGGCCATCGAATCGGTTTGCGGGTGTTTATAGCATTTCATCGGGATGAGCTCCTTTGCGGTCTAACGCTCCGGGAGAAGTCGCCCAGGCCCTGCAGGCCTAATTGCCAGTTCGTGCCTGCGTCGGCGAGCTGCAAGCGGCCGGGCGCGCCGCCATCCGTGGTCTTGCCGGGCGCGCCCTCCGGCGCTGCCGGCTCCTGCTCGGAGGGGGCGGCGGGAGTGCCGTTCTGCTGCCGCAGTTGCCGCAGGCGAGACTCGATTTCGTAGACCACCCTCAGGTCGTAATAGAACTTGGCGGCGCGGGCGTAAAGCAGGTGCCCGGTGCGGTTCGCCTGGTAGACCCAGTTGCGAGGATTCAGATCCTGCACCGTCAGGTTCTGCAAATTGACGCCCGCCGTGCTCACGATCATGGAGACGGAGAAAACCGCCATGGCCACGGCGTAGGCGACGCGGGGCTGCAACACCGGTTGCAGGAATCCCTGCCAGCGCTCGCGCAGGGTGGGTTTGCGCTCGCCTACCGTGGCGCGCAGAATGCGG
>JBJKQV010000144.1:0-14226 GCA_046704985.1 Terriglobia bacterium | reverse complement strand
TAGTTCATCTCCCGGCGGTATTACCCGCTTGGGGAGGAAGTGCGCGCCCCAACTGGAGTACATGAAAAAGAAAAAGTGCTTCGTCTCCAGCACCTTTCTCATCGCGGCCCACTTCAGGTCCAAATCGAACGTTGCGCCGCTCACGTGAATCCCGTGGTCGTCCAAGACAAAAGTCCGTACGCCTCTCAACATCGGATTCTTGTGACGGGCGAGCCAAACGTTGAAAGCTGTAATGCCAGGCGTGAATAAAAAGCATCCAGCAACTATTAGCAGCTCTCCAGGCGTCACCGGCTGCCCCAACAACAAGGTCAAGCCAATGAGGGCGATGCCCATCACAGGGAAGACCAGCGAGATGGCAAGCAGCAAAGGAAGTCTGCTGAACAAGGTCAGTGTTGCCCAATACAGCCCGCGAAAGGTGAGTTCAAATTCAAACTTCATACGCGATTCCTAGGAGTCATTGCCGTTGCAGCGCACTCTTCAGGCTTAGGCGTGTCGGAACGTCGCGACCTCGGCGCCTGAAACCTCCGCCCGAGGCAGACCGTTTTACCGTTCCGATATATACTAATCGATGTCTCAAAGCAAGAGCCCGTAGCGCAGACCGCCGCCCCTGCGGTCTGCGCTGGCGCAGTCCGTCGGCTGACGGACTGCGCGCCAAAGGCGCAGGGGATGGGCGATGAATCGCAGACCCGCAGGGTCTCCGCCACCCGCGCGGTCACAGGAACCCACCACACGTGAAGTTAACCAAATGCCGGATGGAGGGCCGGGTTCATTAGGTGGGATTGGTGATGGTCGCCATTCAGCGAAGCGGCTTGCCACATTGACGGCAAAAAGCGGCTTCTCCAGGGTCCGCCGCTCCGCAACTGGGGCAGAAATGGGCCGTGGAAGGGGCCTGGGGCAAAGCCGTCCCCCCCACCTTATCCTCAATGGAGGCGTGGTGTTTGGGCGCCACCAAACCAAAACTCTCTTCGGTATTGATTTCCGCCACCTTGCGGATGACCGCTTCGTTGTAGGTCGCTTGATTGGCCCCCACTTCCTGGAATTTGGAGACCTTCTCCTCGATTAACCTTCGGACGTTGAGCGCATCCTTGATGCCAATCCAAAAAATGTTCCCGTGATTGGTTTGAAAGATGAGGGTCCCGAAGTTGAACACTCTTCCTGATAACCCCTGTTTAAAGGTGAGCCCTGTAATCCGGTACGTGCTGACGTCGAGCATCCCGCCGATTCTGGTCAGCTGCTTGGCGTCGAGCGACCTCTTCAAGATTCCACGACCTTGCATGATGCGCTGATCGGTGAGGGAGTAAAACAAACTGCGCCAATGCAGCACGCGCCGGACCAGGGGCAGCAAGACGAGCAGAACCCAGGAGATCAGCGCGGGCCAGAACATCGGATCCTTCAGCGCCTGCGCGATCGCGGCGGCGACCATGGGGACCACCACGCTTAGGATCAAGTACCAGAGGATGCCGCCAACCCCTATAACCGCAAAAAAACTCGGGCGCGTGTCAAACAGAACCGTCTCTTGCGAGTTCAGGTACTGTGGCGGAGTAAACTTTGCATTTGTCTGAGTCACAGCTTCCACGATGGGCTCCGGACCAGGCGATAACCTACCACCAGACCCCCACGAATATAAACAGCAGCCGGCCGGCGGCGCGTCAGACACTCGCTTTGCAGCATCTGCGGTTTTGCGAAGCGAGGAACTGGTAGCGCGCCTAGAAGGTCGCCGGCTCCGTCAAGCGCTATCTTGGTATCGGCCCTGCACAGATTCGCTGATTCTGGTGATCAGGTTCCACCCCACATCTTCTACAAGGTCGTCGGCTCCGTCAAGCGCAATTTTGGTGTCGATCCTGCCCGGATTCGTAGCTCCCGTGGTTGCGATTCACTCGGATGCGTCCTGGTAGCCGTGTACTTTTCTGGCCGTTGGACGGGAGGAGCATTCCACCCGGCTCCTCAGTGATGGCGAGGCCCATCCTGCGTTTTAGAACAGAACTTTTCCACATGAGGGCCGCAATCCTGAGCAACACGATGGCGGATTGCCCCCTGTTTCCTGTTTGGTTACGCCCACCCCGACTCGTAGCGGCATTAGATTGATCACGGGGGCGGCGGAAAGAGGGAACTGGTACGCCTGGAGGGATTCGAACCCCCGACCTGTTGCTCCGGAGGCAACCGCTCTATCCATCTGAGCTACAGGCGCACATTACTGATTATAAGTAGCTTACTCCAAAGCCTGCAAACCGCATTTCTGGAAATTGTTGGGGAAATTGCGGGACCCTGAGTTTCGTTGGCCCCTCCCCAATCATCGTACAAGTCGTCCCCCGATCCCTGGAATCAATCACCTTCTCACCCGCGATCACCTATATTCTACAACCACCGCGCCCGGGTGTGGCCCCATCGCCTCCTCGGTCCACTTCTCGGCAGCGGGCAACCATGGTCCTTGCCCTTCCGCTCGTTCTCGCCTCCGCGCGCAGTTTGAACTGCTTCTTGAGCTCGATATAGTTCTCTAGCTTGCCGACGGCCTGGACCTTCTGCTCTTTGAGCACGTGAATGTATCGCATCGCGGTCTTCACGTCGGTATGCCCCAGCAGGGCAGACAGTTCCACCAAACCCACACCCGCTTCGGCGCACCTGGAGGCGAATGTATGTCTGAAAGTATAAGGCACGAAAGGTGCGTCGGTAAAGTGCTTGGTGACCACCGCATTATGCGCTCTGAGCAAGGAGTCGATGTGTCCGACGCCCTTGTTTTTGGTCTTGCGCCGCCGAGGGGCCATCTCCGGAGCCGGCCGCGGCTGGCGTCAGACCGCGAAGCCATTTTCCGGGACCGTAATCAAGGCATGAGCCGCAACGAGCTGGCCGCTACCCACCACGTCAGCAAGGCCAGCGTCTGTAAAGTGCTGAAAGAAGCCTCTCCTGGGGGTGGTCACAAACCCCCTCTCGAACCCCCTCCGCGAACCGTTGAATCCACACGCCCGCAATCGGCGCCTTCAGCTGTCTAAAAAGGTGTGGGTTTAAGAGCCCGCCTCAACCCTGACAACATCAGTCCAGGCCCATCAATGTGAGGGAGGTTGTCTCCATTCAGTTGGTATCAAAGTCCGTGCAGGCCAAGCTGATTCCCTCAGGATCGCACTGCCTGCTGACCTTTGCTCGCCATCATCCCTTTGAGGCGTCGCAGGTTAAGCATGAGTTGGCGCGGGTGGTGGTAATTCTCCACGCGCTTAGGCAACGCGGCAAACTCCTCAAACGTCGCTTTGCGTCCCGTGGCGTACATCCAGAGAGGCGAACCGTGGGCTCGGAGCGGATAGCGCTTGCGGAGGTAGCCGTACATCCGGCTAAACAACTGCGCCGCCCAAGGCGCGCGCCGGCGCGCGTAGATGTAGAGCGAATCGGTCAGGACCTCTTCCTGCGCCCACAAGAGTTTGTTCAACCGAAACCGGTTCTCGTCAACGTTCAGCAGGGCATGAAAAACCCCGTCGTAAACTTGATCCCACCCCACCGCTGCATGCCGTTGGAAACGGCTCGCGCACAAATCGAAGAGCGATTCATCGCGCCGCCTGACGATTTCGTCGAGAAGCATCCAGGTGATTTCGAACGTGTTGCCTAAATTCACGAGCTGGGAGTATGCGTCCACGGGGCGAGACATGTCATGATTCAGCAATTCGTTGTTCAGTCGGAATTCCGGATTGAAGTGATGGTATATCACGGCATTTGTCGAGCGGCGAGCAATTTGGTCCGCGTAGGGGTCTGGAGCAGCTTCCAGGATTTGAGTCGCGGTTCGCAACAGAATCATCCAGCTTCCCATAATTCGCGGACCTGGCAGGCTCGGCGCTCCCGATCCGAGGTAATGCTGCCCAAGATCGGGATAGTAATCTGGCCGATCGTAGCACTCGACACATTTGCGCAGAAGCTGCCGAGCCCGGTCCAGGAACTCCATCTTACCCGTCGCCTGAGCGTAGGCGGCGAACCCTTCAGCAATTCCCAGATCGGTCGGGATGAGGCTGCCTGGCGCGGTTAGCGGCGACCCATCGCGCGCGATCTTCGTGCACCAGAGAGCTCCTCCCGTCGGCTTGGACTTGCCGAGCAGTTCTACACTGCGGCGCGCCACCTCCAGATAGCGGGCGTCTTTTCCAAAGTGGGAATAGAGGTAGGAATAGACCCAAATACCTCGCCCTTGAAACAAAGGGTTTTTTTCAAAACTGAAGTGCGTCCCGTCGAAGTCGGTGTTGCAGAGGAATCCCCCGTATTCATGGTCAATCACATGGCGTTCCATGAAGGGGAGCCAGTCCACGAACAGATCGCGCTGATAAAGTTCGCGGAGTTCCGAAAGTGTGTAGCCGGCGAGGAGCGAATCCGACTCGCCGGGCCCAGCCGGTCGCGGTTCCCGCGTCAGGCTTGGTTCGAGTTTGGGCAAGACGGCTTCCGCGGCCCCGGCTGTGCCCAGGGCGCAAAGAAAATTCCGCCGCCTCATCAATCTCGGCGTTCGGCCTGAACCTTCGCGCTCCATCGCCAGATTACCCATTCATTAGGCGCTGCCCCGCAAAGCCGCGCATCACGAAACTGCGGTCAGTGTGCGCCTTCAGCGCTTCGCGGAATCTCTGCGCCCTGCCAAGGTTTTAGTGCCACTTCGAGGAAGGGAGGTTATCACACGCAGGGATACGGAGGAAGGGGAGTTTAGGGCTTATCAACTCTTCTTGTCGGGGCGTTGAGGTCTGCGTGACCAACCTATTTCTGGTGGCAATGATTCAATATCTATTCCGCCATCATCAATGCATGTTCCGCGCGTCGGAATTTTCTATTGACACGGCGCCGTGCCCGTGCTATTGAGGGGTTACTAGGTCGGGGGCGGGCAATTTAATGAACAAACCACTCGATGAAAATCGAGCGGACAGGTAGGGATTCAGCCCAGCTATCAAGAGCGTCGTAGTCTACCACCACATCAGGGGCTGGGACGATCTGTAGTTTCTGCTTCAGGGCGAAGCGCTTAATCAGACTTGGGGGAGCACCCTGCAGGCAGGAGTGTGTTACTTCGGGCGGCCAGACTGGGAATACCAGAATAGGAGGAAGGATGATCGACATCAGTTTACGAGGAAGGGGTTTATTGATTCCGAGCTTTCTGGTGGGGTGCCTATTCGTTTTCTGCTCGTTGGCGCCCGCGCAAGGAACAACCGGCACCATCCTGGGTACGGTGACCGACCCGTCGGGGGCCGTCGTGCCGGGGGTCGCGCTGACGATAAGAGACGCCCGAACCGGGGTCGTTCACACTGCAGTGACAAACAAGCAGGGCAACTATCGAGTACCTTACCTCACGGATGGCACTTATACCATCAGAGCCGACCATTCAGGTTTCCAGACAGCCGTGGTAAACAATGTGGATCTTGTGGCAGCGCAAACGGTGCGCATTGACGTCCATATGAAGCTGGGCACGGTCACCCAGACGGCCGAAGTTTCGGCCGCAGCCCTTCACCTGCAAACGGACACGTCGGTTGTTGCGTCGACGGTTCAATCCAACGTGGTGAGGGAACTGCCGCTGAATGGGCGTACGTTCGCGCAGCTGGCCACCCTGGTGCCCGGCGTGGCGCCCGTGGGAACGTCCAGCATCGGCACGCGGCGGCATCGCGGGTCGATGGGGACGGCCATCGCTATTACCGCCAACGGGTTCGGTGCCTCCCAAAACAACTACCTCTACGACGGCGTGGGCGCGGTGGACGTGGACAGTTACAACTTCGAGTTTGCTCCCTCAATAGATTCCATTCAGGAGTTTCGCGTTCAGACCAGCACCTACTCCGCCCAGTATGGCGGTGAGCCCGGCGCCCAAATCACCCTGATCACCAAGTCGGGAAGCAATCAATTTCACGGCACGGCCTGGGAATTCAACCGCAACGATGATCTGGCCGCCCGCAACTTCTTCAGCCCCACAGTGGACCGGCTGAATCGCAATCAGTTCGGAGCGAACCTGGGCGGCCCGATTCGCAAAGACAAGCTTTTCTTCTTCTTCAATTGGGAGGCGGGGCGGCAAGTTCAAGGAAACGCGAGCAGTTTGGCCTCCGTGCCGCCGATGGCCTTTCGGACCGGGGATTTTTCCTCTTTGCTGCCCAATATCATCATCAAGGACCCGACGACGGGACTTCCTTTCCCGGACAATAAGATACCTGCCAAGGACATCAACCCGGCTTCCGCGGCACTTCTAGCGGTCACGCCGGCGCCGAACATTACCTCCGGCTCCAACAATTTCCTCTCCAGCAGCCAGAGCCTGCCGACGCGCGAAAACCAGTACACGGGGCGGGTGGATTACAACCTCAATTCGCGGAACACGATTTTTGGGCGGTTTGTGTGGGACCGGCTGGCAACTCCTACGGTGGCTCCCTTCTTCGGAAACGACGAGGATAATAACATCGCCACGTCCACCAACGCGGTGATCAATTGGACGCACACCTTCAGCCCCAACCTAGTCTCGAGCTGGATGCTGGGCTGGAACCGTTTTCATGAAACGGAGGCGTTTGGCACCACCGGGAACCAAAAATATAACATTGCTTGCGGGCAGATGCAGCTTCCCCTGGTGTCCTGCGACCCGCTGAACTATGGCCCCCCCTTGTGACGGCCGGCTACGATATTTTCAGTGTACGGGCCAACGGCCCGCGCGTGCGGCTGAACGAATCGGGGACGTTCACGGTCAAGAACTCCCTCCAACTCGGGAAGCATCTGATCGACTTCGGAGGAACCCTCAAGCGAGTCACCTGGACGTTTTCCCAGTCGAACCAGCCTCGCGGCCAGTACACCTTTGACGGCTACCAGACCACGCCCGCCGGGCAGGCGCGGACGGCCGCCAACCAGTTTGCCGATTTTCTGCTCGGGCTGGCTCACCAGGTCCACCTCGCCCCTACCCCCTGGTCTTCTCGCGAGAACACATGGTGGAACAACATCTATATTCAGGATGACTGGAGAGTGGCGAGGAATGTCACGGTCAACCTGGGATTGCGCTGGGACGTTTTCACGCAGCCTTGGGAAGTCCACGGGAATTTGTCGAACTTCATTATGGACAACGCCGGCGGGGTATTGGTATCAGGAGGGCCGATTACGCCTGATAATCGCCCCGCGGGCTACCCTCACCAGCTGGTCTTTACGAATTACAACGATTGGGCACCGCGCGTCGGTGTGGCTTGGACACCGCGCAGGGGAACGGTCGTGCGCGGCGGGTTTGGCCTCTACTATTCGCCGGAGATCGAAAATTCCTACATCGGCATGACCCATAACCCGCCCATCACTCTGGTTCTGAATACGACGCTGAGCGACAGCTCTCCCGTTATGTACAACGACCCCGCCGCCATTCAGGCGCTCTTCTCATCGAAGGCTGGGGGGCTTGGGGAAATTGGAGTGAACCCGCACCTGCCTGATTTGAAAGCCTCTGATTGGAACTTTACGGTTGAACATCGGCTGCCTTCCCACATGGTCCTGAATGTCGCATATGTCGGGTCCCATGGGGACCACTTGACGTTCAATCGCTATGATGGCAACCGTCCCATCAGTCCCTCGCTGCCCGGTACGCCCATCGTCCGGCCTTTGGCCGGGTATGGCGCCATCAAGGTGGTGAGTGCCCTCGGAAATTCGGATTACAACGGGTTGCAAGTCCAGCTGTTGCGGCATGTGGGGACGGGACTCACGATTATGGCTGCCTATACCTACTCGAAGTCTCTGGGCACCGCCGACGGCAACAGTTTCGGAGCGGCGGACGGAACGAACGCCATCCTCGATGTCCTGCATCCGCAGCTCTATCGCTCCATCCAGAGTTTCGATATCCGCCACCGCTCGTCGATTAGTCTTGTCTACAATCTCCCCTTCTTCCGGCACGCCACGGGGCTCTCGCAGCAGGCTTTCGGCGGGTGGTCCCTCAATGCGATTATCACCGACCAGACGGGGAATGGCGCGGGAGTCGGCAAGTATCCTGACGCCTCGAACACCGGAGCGGGCTCCCTGCCGGATATGATTGCCAATCCCACTCTCCCGAGCTCGCAACGATCCGTCAACGAATGGTTCAACACGGCGGCGTTTGTACCTCCTACTCCCGGAACCTTCGGCGACGCCCCGCGCATGGAGTTCCACATCCCGGGAGTGAACACCGTGGACTTCATGGTGGGCAAGACGTTTCCCTGGGGTGAAAGCCGATCGGTGGTCCTGCGTGGAGAATTCTTCAACTTCTTCAACCACACAAACCTCAACGCGGTCAACACCAAGCCGACTTCGCCCGCCTTCGGAACGGAGACCTCGGCGCTTGATCCGCGAATCATCCAACTGGGATTGAAACTGTATTTCTAGCCGTGATCAGGAGGTAATGAACAGCATCAAGTTGGCCGAAAAAACCGGGCCGCGCTGCTTGAGTTGAACTACTGCCCGTCTTGGATTCAGTCATGACGGAAAAGCCAGGAAGAGTCGCCGGCCCCGGTTTTCTTGATCCATTGGGAAGGTTAGTTTCGGACACCCGATTTTGCCGAAACCTAACCTTTCCGCTGGCTCAAGAAACCGATGTCCCATCACTACCCACAGCCACCCGAGTTACTCCCATGGACCGCAACGAATATGATGAAATCAAAGGTAGGAGGGGGCGTGTTACCTTTTCATCGCCGGAGGAATTGACCAGGATGAGATTGAGAAGAAATTGGACACGTAGGTAGGAGGGTGCGGCATCGCTCCAATCAAACAACTGGTCGCGGCGCGACGCCTTATACATTTCTTACCAAGAGAAGCCGTTTTGCTTCTTGCCTGACATCGTACCGGCAAATTCAGAGGGAGCCTGCGACTCCTACAATGGCAACAGAAATGAGAATCATTCCGAGTGCGGCCGCAAGCAGCCTTCTGGTTCGCGCTGACGTGGACGCCCACTCACCCGTCCACAAGCCGACCACATTGGAGGCCAGGATAATTGCCGCGATGAAGGCGGCAAAGCCCGCCGAGGTACCATAAACCCCGATCATGGTCGACCCGATCCCATACCCGATAACGCCGGAAAGCCACAATACTGCCATCACAATGCCCAGGCCGTATTCTTTTACCGCGCCGGGTTTTCGAAACAAATGAAGGGTGCGATTTCGCTTAAGCAAGTAACTGCAATACAGGATATTCGGGATCCATCCCGCCGAAAGAACCAGGGCCCAAACCGCGTACGTAGAGCTGGTTACGCTCGCACCCAGTTGGATGCTTCTGTGGACAATCGGACCGCTGAAGACGAATCCTAAGTTGATGGCTGAACCGAACACTCCGGTGAAGATGCACAGGGCCAGGCCTCGGGCGAATCCTTTTCGCGAAGAATCTGAGAGCCTTTGGGTCGTCTGCTCGCGATCGCGCGAGTGGCCGGCGAGGCCCAGGAGAACCAGGCCCAGCAGCAGAATGGGCATCGCCGAAAGGAGCACGATTCCGCCGGGTCGAAACAAGCTCCCGGGATGCAGAACCAGGAGCGGAACCAGCGAACCCAGCAGCCCCGTCAAGCCCACGACCACGGCAATGGCCAGACCCATCCCCACGGCGACGATGCTCTGTCCATAAGTAACCTGGGCGATCCCCCAAAGAGCGCCAAAGAGCGTCGGAAGGAGCAAGGCGGAGACGGGCACGCTTCGATACACTTCGAGGAAATGAGGCACGAAGCTGGCCGCCAGAAGCCACGGGAAAACCGCCAGGGCGAAAAGCGTGAAGACAAGCCAAACGTTCTCCCATTTCCACTTGCGAAGGTACTTCATCGGCAGCGCGAAACTGCCGTTTGCCGCGCCGCTGAGAATTGCGAGTCCGAATCCGATCCAGATGTCGAAACGCATGGCCTTTGCTCACGGGTGATGCTGGTTGTTGGGTAATTCCGACTCCGCAGAAATCTGAAAACGGCGAAAGCGATTCAAAGGACGGTGCGGATAAGGCCGCCGTCCACCTGCAGAGTCGCGCCCGTGATGTAACTCGCGGCATCGGAGAGGAGAAAGGCCGCGGCGCGGGCGAACTCCGGCGGCTCTCCGTACCGTTTGAGGGGGATGGCGCTCTCAGCCCGGCGCTTCTGTTCATCAGGGCTGATGCCGGCCCGGCCGGCGTTCGCCTCGTCCAACTCCCGAACGCGTTCGGTTGAAATCCTTCCCGGCACCAGGTGGTTGACGCGGATTTGTTTGCCGGCCAGTTCGCCCGCCAACGACTTGGCCAGCGCCCCCACCGAGGCGCGAAGAACGTTCGACAGCAGGAGATTGCCGATCGGCTGTTTGACGGCGGAGGAGGTCAGCATCAAAATCACGCCTCCTCCCCGCTTCTCCATCGACGGCACGACGGCCCGGACCGCACGGACGGCGCTCAACACCAGAAGCTCGAAGGCGCTTTGCCACGCCGCATCGTCGAAGGAGCTGAAGCCGCCGGGCGGCGGTCCGCCGGAGTTGGTGACCAGAATATCCACGCCGCCGAAACGCTCGATCGTGGCGCGGCTCCATTGCTCGATGTCCGCCGCCGAACGCACGTCGGCGGCAACGCCCAGGATCTTTCCAGGCGCGCGGCGTTCCAATTGCTGCGCGGATTCCGTGATGGCTCTTTCTCGCCGCGAGGCCAGCGAAACGCAAGCGCCCTCCGCGGCCAGCACTTCCGCAATGGCCAAGCCCAGTCCGCGGCTCGCGCCGGCGACCATGGCCACCTTGTCTCTTAAGCCGAGATCCATTTCACCCCCTGGTTGCGCATCCAGAGCAGAAGCGTATCGAGCGAACGAAGTGTTGCCGCATCCAGGCTGCTTCCGGGAGCGCGCGAGATGGCATTGCTTATCGCGCCGCGCCGCCGAAGTATCTCCTTGCGTAGCGCCACGCCGATGCCTTGCTGGAATTCGAAACGCATCAGCGGGACATAGCGGTAGAATCTGTCCGCCGCCTGATCGATTTCGCCCCGCTGGAACAACTCCACCACCTCCACCAGCATTTCCGGGTAAGCAAAACCCGTCATCACCCCCTTGGCGCCTGCAAGCAGTTCCTCGAACAGGTAAACTCCGCCTAATCCACCCAAGATGCTGATGTCGGCGCCCGGGCAGGCTTCCAGGATGCGCGCTGTCTTGGCCGGGGTCGGCGGGTCTTCCAGTTTGAGGGTGCCAGCCCTGGGGATCTCGCGCGCAATCCTCGCTAGGAGCGCCGGCTCCATGGTGAACCCGCAGAAAGGCGGATAGTCCTGCACCACAATTTCCATATCCACTGCTGAAGCAAGGCCCGCGTAGTGGGCGAAGGCCGCGCCGGGGTTGGGGGCCGCCATCCGCGCGGGCCGTACGAGTACCCCGGCCGCACCCATCGCTTCGGCCCGCTTGGCCAGCTCAATACAAGGTACAAGCCCGTCGGCAGAGGCTCCGGCAATTACAGGGACCTTTCCGTTGACTTGGGCCAGCACGCACTCAAGGACTTTATCGCGCTCCCCTCCGGTGAGCTTCGCCACCTCGCTCGTGACTCCGAGGGCCGTAACACCGTCAAGGCCGGCTTCGACGTACAGGTCGACCACCCGCGCGAGCCCGCCCAGATCCAGCGAGCCGTCATCACGGAACGGCGTCGGGAGTACGGAATAAACCCCTTGGAACGACACCTTCGCCTCTTCAGATACCAAAAGCTGTTGACAAACAATCTTGGATTATAGATTATTGGGGCCTGTTTATCTATACTGTTTATTGGGCGCCGGAGCCGTCGGCTTTGCGGCAGACAATTTGTTCATTTCCGTCAAAGGGCGGACGACCTGGCTCCTTTTGCGGGGTATGGATTGACAGACCCTGAGGAAACCCGGCCATGAAGGTCACCGAGGTCAAGACGCACCTCGTTCATGCTCCTATTCCGGAGCGCTTCCGTGTGGAGTCCGGCGCAGGGTTTAAGCTTGCCCGCCAGATGTGCCTGATCGAAATCAAAACAGACGAAGGGATCACCGGCTACGGCTCTCCTTCCGGCCCGTATGACCTTCCGCTCCTGCAAAGGCTTATCGAGGTGCTGAAGCCTCATTTGATCGGCGCGGACACGTCGAACGTCACAAACGTGTGGCACCGAATCTTTCACGGCGAGCTGGCGCGCAACGTGGGCACCCGGGGCATCGGCATCGCGGCTCTTTCCGGCATTGACATGGCCCTCTGGGACCTGAGAGCCCGTGCGCTCAAAGTGCCCCTGTATGAACTGTTGGGCGGGCGCTACCATACCGGCGGGATCCGCGCCTACGCAAGCTCCATCTATTGGGACCTCACCCCGCAACAGGCGGCGGAGGAGGCCTTGGGCTACGGCGAGGAGGGCTATACCGCGATCAAACTGAAAGTCGGCAGAGAACCGCGCCGCGACGTCGAGCGGCTGAAAGCCATTCGCCAGGCCGTCGGACTCGAGATGGAGATCCTGGTGGACGCCAATCAATCCCTGGACCGTTCAGGCGCGATGGGATTGCTCCCGGCGCTGGAAGAAATTGGCGCCTATTGGTTTGAAGAACCGATGAGCGTGGAGGACATCGAAGGCCACCGGATTCTTCGTCAAGCGCGGCGCAAGGTCCGCATTGCTTCCGGCGAGAACCTGTACACGCGCTTTTCGTTTGCGGAATTCATTCGTCAGGGAGCGCTCGACGTTCTGCAAGCGGACGTGAGCCGGGCGGGCGGATTCACCGAAGTGCGCGGCATTGCGGAAGCGGCGGCGTTTTCGCACCTCGACTGGAACCCTCACACGTTCAATGACATCTTGACGGCCGTCGCGAATCTTCATCTCGTCGCCGCCTCTCCCCACCCTGCCATGTTCGAGTGGGACGTCACTTACAACGAACTGATGACCAAGATGGCTTTGCAGCCGCTGCGGATCAAGGATGGCAAGGTGGACGTGCCGTGCGGACCGGGGCTGGGGATCGAAATCGATTGGGACTATGTCGCCGGCCATCCCTGGCGGGGCGAAGCTTCCATCGGTCCGGGCCACGGGATGCGAAGCTAAGCGTGGCTTCCCGGTCCGTTTTGGAAGCACATTCGCGCACCAGGATGCAGAGCTCCTTAGCGGGATTTTAGATGAGCATTTCGATTGACCTTTCAAGTCGCTTGGCGCTTGTGACCGGCGCCGCCGGGGGGATTGGCACAGGAATTTCGAAGGCGCTGGTGGAAGCCGGAGCGCGAGTGGTGATGATCGATCAGGACGGCAAGCGGCTCCAGGCCGCGGCCCGGGCGCTTTCCAAGGATGCCGTCCCTTTGGCCTTGGACATCACCGATGAATCGCAGGTCCAAAACCAGTGGGCGCAGCTTTCAAAGGACGTGGGAGCTCCGCACATCCTGGTCAACAACGCCGGAGTGGGCGGTCGGGTGGGGCTGCCCTTCACGCGCCTGGAAGCCAAGGACTGGGAGGCGCCCTGGAACGTTAATGTGGTGGGGCTCTTCAACATCACCAAGGCTGTGGTGGGCCAAATGGTTGAAGCGCGGCGCGGTTCCATTGTGAACATTGCTTCGGTTTCGGGGCGGACGGGATTCCAAACCTCGCCGCCCTATTCGGCCACCAAAGCCGCCGTCATCAACCTGACGCAAGTGATGGCGCGCGATTTGGCGGCGCACGGAATCCGCGTCAACGCGATTTGTCCGGGAATGGTTTTTACTCCGTTCTATCGCGCCCAGCGCCTGGCGGCCGCGGAGGCGGACGCCGCCTTGCTTAACGTCAGCGACGAAGAATATTTCCAGAATAAGGCGAAGAGGCTCATCCCGCTGCAGCGCGGCCAGACGCCGGAAGATATCGCCCGCGCCGTGTGCTTCCTGGCGAGCGACCTGGCCGCCTCGATCACCGGGCAAGCTCTCAACGTGGACGGGGGACTCGTAATGTCATGAGGGAACTGGCTTGCTATGTGGGCAAAGACTGGCTTCCACCCGGCAGTTCCAGGATCGAGGTCACAAATCCCGCCACGGCGGGGGAAGTCGTCGCTGCGGTGCCTTCCCTGATCATGGAAGAAGTTGACTGTGCCCTTCGCGCCGCTGCAGACGTCCTTCCTGCCTGGGCGGCCCGAACTCCCGCGGCGCGCGCTGACGTTTTGCGCAAGGCAGCGGACTTCCTCGAAAAGCGCGCCGAGCAGGTGGCGAGAGACTTGGTTGCCGAAAACGGAAAGCCCATCAAGGAAGCCAGGGGAGAAGTTGCGAAGTCGGTCTTTACTTTTCGCTATTATGCCGGGCTGGCGGGTGCCCTGGACGGCAGAGCTTTTGCCGGCGCCCGCCCTCGGCTTCGACATGAAACCCGCCTCGAACCCATCGGCCCGGTGGCCGCGATCACGCCCTGGAAC
>JBJKQV010000143.1:0-2951 GCA_046704985.1 Terriglobia bacterium | reverse complement strand
GCGCGCAGGTGCGGTTGGGTGCGGCTGTGCGCGGCCTGCGCCGGCTCCCCGATCACGGCGGCGCCCTTTGGGAGATTACATCGGCCGCTGGCGAGAGGCAGCGCGCTCGCGCGGTGGCCGTCGCCTGCGGGCGCTGGTGGGCACTGGCGGATTTTCCCTCGCCCGCTCTAGCGGCGGGAACACGCGCCGGCCCCTGGGTGGGCGCGAAGGCCCACTTCCGCGGCGTGGCGCCGAGCGACGCGGTGGAGATGTATTTCTTTCCCGGCGGCTATTGCGGCCTGGCGCCCATCGAAGACGGAATGTATAACGCCTGCTGTTTGATTCACCGCCATCGCCTGGGCGGCGCGAGCCCGGCGGATTTCGCAGCTTGGCTGAAGGGCGCCGCGCGCCATCCTTCGCTGGAGGAACGCTTGCGCGGGGCGGTGCAAGCTTCTGCAACCGTGACCACGGCGCCGTTGCGCCCGGCCCGGCGCGCGGCACACCGGCAAGGCGCCCTGATGATTGGCGACGCCGCGGGCTTTCTGGATCCTTTCACGGGCGACGGCATTGCCATCGCTTTGGGCAGCGGGCGGCTGGCGGCCGAGGTGCTCGCTCGGCGGCGCGAGGAAGGAGACTTGCAAGGCGCGGCGCGGGAGTTTGCACGGCGGCTGGGGCGCGCGGTGCGGGGCAGTTACCGCTTGGCCGGCTTGCTGCGCATCGGGGTGCATGCGCCGGCTGCGGCGCAAGACTTGGCGGCAGCCGCACTGCCCTGGCTGGGAGCAAGGCTCGTTCAGGGGACGCGCTGGCGGGCGGGCGGCTGAGCGAGCAGGGCGCCGTTTCGCTCACTGAGCTTTCCGCATCGAAAGGAAAAACGCGGAGCGCCTTCAGCACGTTCAACCGCCGCAGTCATTTTCGGCATGGCCCGGCATCGCGGGGTTAGAATGGAAAGCTCCGGCGCGACCGGAGCAAGGCGCATCCGGCGCGCCGAAGGGCGCAGATTCATATCCAACAAAGAGAGGAGAAGGAATGGCACATCTCCGCAAACGGTTCGGCATCATGGTTGTTCTAGTTTTTGCATTCTCAGGCGCGACGCTGTGGGCGCACGGCAAGAAAGCCGCGCCCATCAACAGCGTGGCGATTCAGGTGAACATCAGGAGCCGGCAGGTCATGCCCTCAGTCATCCATGTCCACCAGGGTGAGAGGGTGCGGTTGGTGGTCAACGCGGCGGACGGCAGGAGCGAATTTCAGCTGCGGGCCTACGGAATCGATCAGATTCTGCACCAGGCCGAACCGGCCATCATCGAGTTTACGGCCTCCAAGCCCGGCACCTTTACCTATCACTGCCGGGCGCTCACCGGACTGTGGCGGCATTCGTTGAAGGGAAAGCTGGTGGTGGAGGCGCGGCCGTAAGCACGGGTTGTGCGCCCGTGCCACGCCGCAAAAGGGGGGGCAAAACTGGGTGAGAGGCTGTCCCGCCTAGTAGATTTCGAACCGCTCCTGGTGCACGGCGGGGTCGCCCTTGACGATGACGTTCTTGCCCAGGACGGCCTCCAGCTCCGACAGCACGACGCCTTCCTGCGATTTCAAGGCGCGGCGCACTTCCGGATGGACGCGCAGGGTGGCGGTGTCGCCCTCCAGCTGCCCGGCCATCTTGCGCGCCTCGGCCAGAATCTCGTGGCAGACGGTGGCCACGGACTTGACCCAGCCCGAACCCGCGCAATAGCTGCACGGCTCGCAGAGCGTGCGCTCGAGCGAATGCTTGACGCGCTTGCGGGTGATGGCGACCAGCCCGAAATCGTTGAAGGAGAGAATCTTCGTGGGGGCGCGGTCGCGGCGCAGGGCTTCTTCGAGCGCTCCCACCACCTTGTTGCGGTTGCGCCGCTCGTCCATGTCGATGAAGTCGATGACGATGATGCCGCCCAGGTCGCGCAGGCGGATTTGGCGCACGATCTCGTTCACCGCGTCGATGTTGGTCTTGACGATGGTATCTTCCAAGCGGTTGGTCTTGCCCACGTACTTGCCGGTGTTGACGTCGATGGCCACTAGCGCTTCCGTTTGGTTGATGACGATGTAGCCGCCCGACTTGAGCCACACCTTGGGCTTGAGCGCCTTTTCGATTTCCGTCTGGATGTTGAATTCCTCGAACAGGGGCGTGGAGCGGGTGAAGAGCTTCACCTTGCCCACCAGCGAGGGTTGGCAGCGGTTGACGAAGTTTACCGCGCCTTCGTACTCGATCTCGCTGTCCACCCAGACGGATTTATAGTCGGGGGTGAGCAGGTCGCGCAGCAGGCGCTGCACCAGGTCGAGGTCGCGGTGGAGCAGGGCGGGGGCCTTGGTGGCTTCCGCTTTGGCGCGGATGTCGCTCCAGAGGCGGAAGAGGAAATTCATATCGGCCTTCAGTTCCTCTTCCGACTGGCCGGCGGCGGCCGTACGCACGATGAACCCGCCGCTCAGTTCACCGCGGTTTTCCAGGATCACGTTGCGCAGGCGCAGGCGTTCCTCCTCGGAAGCGATCTTGCGCGAAACGCCCGTGTGATCCACGGTCGGCATGTAAACCAGGTAGCGGCCGGGCAGGGCGATGTGCGAGGTGATGCGCGCGCCCTTGCGCCCCAGCGGTTCCTTGGCGATCTGCACCAGAATCTCCTGGCCTTCTTTCAGCAGCTCGGAAATCTTGGCGCGCTGATGGTTGCCGGCGCGCGGGCTTTCGGAGCGTCCGGCGGGAGCTTCGTGAGAGCTTCGCTCGCGCCGTCCGCGGCCGCGCCGTCCGCGCCGCCCGCGCCGGGGCGCAAAACGCGCGCGCTGGTGCGGCTCGCGCAAGGTGTATTGGCGCTCCGCCGATTCTTCGCCCGGGGCCGCTTCCGAAGATTCGCCGGAAGCAGGTTCTTCGGAGACCGTCTCGACCTCACCGGAGGCCGTCGGCTCCGCTTCGGCGGCGGGCTCGGATGGTGTTTCGGCCGGACTCACTTCGAGGG
>JBJKQV010000142.1:0-18473 GCA_046704985.1 Terriglobia bacterium | reverse complement strand
CCCATCCCGGCGCCCGCCGCAGGCGAAACACCGTGGCGCGCGGCCGCAGCTTTCGGGGATCCGGGAGGCCGCGGGAAAAAGCAGACTTGGTATTCCGCAACTGGATTCGGCCGAAAATGTGGGGAGTCACCTCTGCGCGTGGGAATGGACACACAAATAACTATTATACTTCGGATTGCACACCCGCCGCCCTAGGCTCGCGCTTTCCTCCGTGGCATCAAGCACTTGCGAGCCCTGCCGCGGCCGGCTGCCGGGCCAACGGCGGAAGACTTTCCCAGACTGCCCCCGGCCCGCGGCCGGGCGCATGTTAGCGCAACTGCGAGGGGACTGCCAGCAAGCTCAAGCTTTGGAGGTTCGCACCAGTTTGCCCAGGGCGCCGGCGAGGTAATTGTCTTGCGGGAAGCCTTGACCCAAGTGTTGCCGGAAACCCTCGGCCATGGGAATTCCCGCCTGCCGTCCGGTGCGCGAGCCCATCTCGCGCAGCAGCGCTTGCAGGTCGGCAATGCCTTGCTGGGCTTTCAGAAACTTTACCTGGCTCCGGTGGCAGGCGAGCATTTGGCCTTTGCGTTCCAGGGTGGCGGAAATATCCACGAAGACGCGCGAGGGGATCTTGTCGCCCAGGATGTCGCGGCCTCCGAAAGGTTGGGCGTAGTAGAGGTGCGGGATGTGCTGAATGGGCGGCGCGGAGCCCCAACTGCCGGTGCGGAAGTTGGGCGCCATGGCGCCGAAGCAGGCGGTCTGCGCCAGGCGGCTGGTCATCTCGTGGTCAACCATGTAGTCCTGGGGAGAATGGGTGAAGACGATCTGCGGGCTGGCCAGGCGCACCAGCTCGATCACCTTGCTGAGCGTGCGGCGGTCGTAGAAAATCTGCAGGTCCTTTTGTTCCAGGCAGTGGTAAGGCGCGTTGATGAGGCGGCCGGCGTTCTGTGCCTCGCGGATGCGCACCTCGGCGATGGAGGGGCCGGGAAGGTCCATGCTGCCGCAATCGCCGGCGGTCATGCTGGCGAGGTGAATGGAGGCGCCGCGGTCGGCCAGATGCAGCAGGGTTCCCGCGCAAAGGAATTCTGCGTCGTCCGGATGTGCGAATATGGCCAGAGCGCGAAACGGTGAGGGCATGGCGAAAAACCCAGGGCCCGCCGGCCCAGGGTCATCCGGTTCGGATCCTGATTCCTTACGTTGATTTTCCCCGCCGCCGGGTTACAGCGTGGGGGCGAAAGTTCCCTCCAGCCGCGACGTGCCCCAGGCGATCTCGATGTGGCCGCGGCCGCCCTGCTCGGCCAGGGTGATGCGGAGCTCTTCCACTGAACTCTTCGCTTCGCGCAAGCGCAGGGGAATCTCGGCGATCTTGTCGGCGGGCTGGTAGTGTTGGGCGTTGCGTCTGGAGACGATCAACGACCAGTGCCCGGGAGAATTGAGGCGCGCCAGCAGGATGTGTTGACCCTTGGGGACGCGACGGCCGCCAAAATCCAGGTCGGCGGTTGATTCCAGGGTGGTGGGAATATCCGCGCCCAGGCGCCAGACCTGGCCGGGGCTGATCTTCTTCAGCATGTCGCGCCCGCGCAGCGCAGGCCGGGCGTAAACGATGGTCACTTGGGCTTTGCCGACGACCGCGTGCGCTTTGCCGCGCGGGTTGCCGTGCGCCCAAACCATTCCCGCACCCGCCAACAGCAGCGCTGCGGCCGGCAGGAGCCAAGGTGAGCGTCTCGCAGACTTCATCATTCCTCCACAGCGCGGTTTCGCGAAGCGCACCGCCTGATGTTTCACTCTCCAGGGTGCCGGGGGGCCGCGGTGAGAACCTTCTCGACAGCCCGTCGCAGATCGGCCGGCCGCGTGTAGCCCACCCAGTGGCCTTTAATGATACCGTCCCGGTCAATCAGGAACAAGTTGGGAAAAATAGCGATGTTGCCCAGAGCGGTGTCGGCCTCGCGCGTCCAGTCGGCGAGAGGGAAATTGATGGCCTTTTCGCGCGCGTAACGCTCGCGCACGGCGTCGTCGTAGCTGAGCCCCAGGAGCCGGTCGGCGTTGGCGCCGATCACCTCCAGCCCCCGCGCGCCGAGCTCCTTCTGCAAACCGACCAGCGCCGGAGTCTCTTTCATGCAGGGCGGGCAGCCGGTGAACCAGACGTAGAGGAGCACGACTTTGTCCGCCGGCCGGGCGAGCTGAACCTCGCCGCCTCCCATGCGCGGCAGGGTGAGCGAAGGCGCCGCGTGGCCCACAAAGCCGCCCAACTGCCGGTGCAGCACGCGGCCGAAGCGCGGGTCGGATTCGATCGCCTGCACGTCCACGCGCGTGATCTCGTGGGTGCGGGGATCGCGCGTGAAGAAGTGCGGCACCCGCGGGTCGCATTCCATCACCCGCACCAGTACGCCGGCCGCCCGCGCGGAAGGCAGGTCGAACTGCTGCGCGATCACCTTCAGGGTGGGAGGACGGCCGTGGCGCTGCTGATAGCGGGCGACGAACAGGGGAATACGGAAGAACGCGCGATAGAGTTTGTTGAGCGCCCGGCGCTCGTCGGGGGTGGTAAAGACGCGGTTATAGAGGTCGCTGACCACCAGCGGCTGGCCGGGCTTGACGTGCGCGCCCACGTAGTCGAGCACCCGCTGCTCGGCCGCGGCCTCGCTCGAGCGCGCGCGGGCCGCCGCCGGGCTTGCCAGCAGAGCCGCCGCCAGAAGTGCGGGAAAGATTCTCTTCATCGTCATCTTCCTATACAGGGGATTCTATATTGCCGCGATGAAATTCGAAAATGGAAACTGGAAATTAGAAACTGGAAACTGGAAATTGGGGGCCGGAGATTAGCCGGCCGGGAAACGGTCACGCGAAGTCCACGAAACCCTCACCCGGCCCGCCGCCGGCGGGCCACCCTCTCCCGAAGGGAGAGGGATCAAGTCTCCATCCATTAAGTTTTTCTCCTCTCCCCTTTGGGGAGAGGGGCTAGGGGTGAGGGGCGCGAAGCGCCTACTCCGCCGCGGCGAAATTCCGCCACTGAAATTCCAGCGCGTATTGCATGTACTGATGCAGGTAGCTCCAGCCGTGTCCGCCCTCGCGCAGGTGGAACTCGTGGGGAAAACCTTTGGCGGTCAGGATCTGGTGCAGGCGCTCGGCGCCTTTTTCAAAACCGAAGCGGTCGCTGGTGCCGCAGTCGAAATAGAGCTTGAGGTCGCGGAATCGCTCGGGATGCTCGGCGAGCGTCAGCGGGCTGTTCTTCAGCCAGTAAGCTTCGTTGAGCGGTTTGCCGAAGGGGCCCTCGAGAATGCGCCCGTAGAAAGCCCAGCGGCCCTCCGCGGGCAGGGGATCGGGGAGCTTGCCGATCAGCGCGGCGCTCTGGGCGCTGGCGGAGCCGAAGACGTCGGCGTGGCGCATGCTCAGGTGCAGGGCGCCGTAGCCGCCCATCGAATCTCCGGCGATGCCGCGCGCCCGCCGGTCATCGAGCGTGCGGTAATTGCCGTCCACCCAGGGCACCAGTTCCTGGATGAAGAAATCCTCGTAGCGATCTCCGCCGCCGTAGGCGTTCACGTAAAAAGTCTTCCCGGCATTGGGCAGCACGACGATGAAGGGTCCCACCTTGCCGGCGCTCAGCAGGTTCTCGAGAATCGCCTCGCCGCCGCGGTCGATCCAACTGTGCTGGTTCTCGAAGAGCCCGTGGAGATAGTAGAGCACCGGGTAGCGCCGTGGGGCGGCCTCGGCATAACCCGCCGGCAGCACCACGCAGGCGGCCACCGAACGTCCCAGGATGGCGCTGGGAACCTCGCGGCATTGCACGCTCAAATCGGCGGCGGGCGCGGCCGGGCGCGCCCGCGCGGGCACAGCCGCTACCAGCAGCGCCAGCATCAGGTAAGGTGCCGGCCGCGGCCAACGGCGTTCCAAGGTGTGAGGATGTGAGGTCATGTGGGCGCGGGTTACTGCGGCGGCGTGGGATTCGAGCGGCCCTGCTCCGCTTTCACGTAGACGCTCGTCTTGCCGCTCTTGGTGGTGGCGCCCACATCGCCGCCCGTCCGGCGCGCGCCCGGGTCTTGGGGATCGGTGGCGCCGTAAACGGAGCCGTGGATGCTCTTCAAGGGCGATGGCTTCTTCGCCGGCACGGTGACCTTGCTGCCATCGGGAGTCTGCGAGGGCGCGGCGGGTTTCAGCTCCACCACGCCGTCTGCCGGCGCGGGCGCGGCGCTGGGTTTCGCGGCGGGCTGCTTGCCGTTCTCGGCCTGCGCGGCCTGGTGTGCGGCCTGACGCGCCGCCAGCGCCGTGCTCACGCGTGTGGCGTCGAGCAGCTTGATCTGGTCTTTCTGCTTCTTGGCGGGTGCACCTGGTGAGGTCGTGGTCTGTTTCTTTTCCGGCGCCGTCTGGGCGCGCCCGCGCGCCGGAGCAAGCATCACGCCCGCGGCGGCTAACAACAGGCCCACCGTCAGGGCAGGGAATCGACGTGCATGGCGGCTTCGCGGCAGCATCACCGAATATTGTGGGCGCAAAGATTCCCCCCGTCAAGCCGCGCCGGGGCGCCCCTTGTCCGCGCGGGTTTTACGGAACCGGGTCGAGTGGCGAGGTTGTCTCGCCTTGCGCGTCGAAGCGCACCTCGGGGACGAGGGCGCCCAGCTTCCAACCTTCGAGAGCCGCGGCCTCGCGCGCCAGCGAGGGCGAGACGGCGAGCCGGTTGAGGTCCAGCGTGTTGCGAATCCAGGCAACGCGCTGGCGGTCGGTGTCGGGGCTGCCCAGCGCTCCCAGCGAAAATTCCAGCGCCGCGCGGTCGCTCGGAAAGCGCATGGGGATGCGTCCCATGGGCGGGTTGAGCGAAGTGCGGGCGTTGAGGTAAGTCTTCTCGAGGTCGATCTTGCGATAAAGGGATTCGGGGATGGCGTCGGCGAGTCCCACGCCCATGGCGTTGCCGGCGCTCGCGTCCGTCAGGTCGCGGACGAAAATCAGGCGAATCTGCGGCGCCTCGGGCATCTCCACGCCGCGGCCGATGACCTTGGTGTCCAGGCCCGTGCCGCTCAGGTCTTTGCCCATCGCGTCCACGATCAGCAGGTCGAGCCGGGTGAAGGGCAGGCGCGGCACCAGGCGGCAGGCAAGGTGGAAGGCTTCTTCCTCGCGCGCGGCGATATCCTGCGGGAGCGCGGCGCGCAGCGCGGCGACCCGGTGAAACTCGTTTTCCACCACCGCCAGCCCGGCCAGAATCTTGCCGCTCGCGAGCGTCACCTGTGCCATCGAGCGAATGACGCGCTCGAAGCCGAGCGCGCGCCCCCAGCGGTGTGTCTGCTCGGCGCCCGGACGCTTGCCCAGGCCCACGGCCATCATCTTCAGTAGGCCGCTCTCGATCTTGCCCGAAAAGCTGGTGTGAGGTTTGAGGCGGTTGATCACCAGCACGCCATCGGCGCCCCAGGCGTTCGCGTCCATGAAGACCTCGACGCCTTCCGCGGTGCGCCCCATCGAGACGGTGTCCATTTTCGTGCGCACCTCGACGCCCATCGCCTGCGCCGTGATGCCGTAGCCGGCCAAGACCTCGCGCTGGCCCTCCGCCGTCGCGCCGCCGTGGCTGCCCATGGCGGCGACGATGAAGGGCGCGGCGCCCGATTCCTTCAGCCACCCGCATGCCGCGCGCAGAATTTCTCCGACATCGGCAATGCCGCGGCTGCCGGCGGTGACGGCGATGCGCCGCCCGCGCAGTTTTTCGGGGGGAAGCTTAAGGCCCGACAGTTCTTCGCGAACGCGCTCGGCGAGGCGCTCCAAGCCCGCCAGGCCGGGGGCGGTCCGTTCCAGAATTTGCAGGCGTCCCAGCAAAGGCGAAGTCTCGGACATGGGCGCTTTCAGCTTGAACCCCGCGCGCCGGGCGCGTCAAGGGATTTGGCGCCGCGCGCGCCGGAGAGCGTTGCGCCGCCTCCTGAATGCGTGTACATTCCGGTTGAAAGGCCGTGGTCTTGAGACGTTCCACACCTACCGGCCACGCGCCAGAGGAGGCCAACCTTGGCAGTCGCCCAACAGCTGTCGGTGATGATGGAGAACCGGCGCGGAGCGCTGGCGGAACTCTGCTCCAAGCTGGCGGAGAAGGCGGTGAACATCGTGGGGCTGATGGTGCCCGAGCAGCGCGGCGTGGCGCCGGTGCGCGTGGTGGTCAGCCATCCGGAGGTCGCCAAGAAGATTTTCGACGAGATGGGGCTGAAGTATACCGCCACCGAAGTGCTGGACGTGCGCTTGTCCGACCGGCCGGGCGCCCTGGGCAAGCTGACGCGCAAACTCGCCGACCACGGCGTGGACGTCAAATACGCCTATTGCACGATCCTGAAGGGCGTGGGACACGCCAACATCATCCTGGCGGTGTCGGACCCGCAGACGGCCGTCAAGTTCACAAAGTAGGCGGCTGTTTTTTCAAGAGGGTGGATTATTCGGGTTTGGCGGGACCGTGCAGCGGGGTGCCTTCGCTACGTTCGGCGCTTGGGGGGACGGTATTTTTCGAGGTATTCCTCGAGTTCCTGGTCGGAAAGCGTGGCGTGGCGCGGCAGAGGCTGCTCGGGGGTCTCGACATCAAGGTTCTTTCGGAGCTTTCGATAGCACAGGTCGGCAGCGTCCTGGTAGGGCATGTGTTTCTCGACGAACAACTGATTTGAAATCGTGAATGTAAACTCCCGGTTCTCAGTCATCTGGTCCACCACGCGGTAGAGATAATCCCTGCCCCGCGGTTTCAACTGGAATCCGAGATACTGAATCTGTGCTGTCGCCTTCATCATATGATTAGGGCCTCGGCCCGCGCCAGCTCGCAAGCCGGACGCGGACCGAAGCCGCCGGGTTCTTAAAGCTTAACCACCTGTTCCGCCTGCAGGCCCTTGGGGCCCTTGGTGACCGCGAACTCCACAGCTTCGCCTTCAGCAAGCGACTTGAATCCCTCCGCCTGGATGGCGCTGTGGTGAACAAAAACGTCATCCCCGGAAGAGCGCTGGATAAAGCCGTAGCCCTTCGCGTCGTTAAACCACTTCACGGTGCCTTGTTCTCTCTCACTCATTTGTTTCAGTTTTCCTTTAGTTGTTGAATTGACTTGTTCGGCAATCGCAACCACCCGCCAAAAACAAAAATGGCCACAAAATCAAAGATTCTGTGGCCTCCTGCGTCTGTGGAGTTCGGTCACAAAAACTGATCAAGCCCTTCAAGTATACTCGATTTCTTGTTTATTGCCAAGAAAGAAAATGACCGAGGCGCGGTTCGGGTTTCCGCCAAGGGGTCGCCGAGTAAATTGACTGCGTCCCGAAAGCGCAGGCAGCCAGGAGCAATTTCTCCGGCGGCCTACTTGCGCGGCTGGTTGACGGCGCTCAAGCCTTCGGTGGGCCAGGCGAAGTCCTTGAACTCGCCCGTGGCGTCGAAGGCGCCGGCGGGGATGGGGGAGAGGGGTTCGACAGGCAGGCCGAAGCGGCGCAGCGCCGCCAGCACTTCGGCTTCGTGCAGGCGCGAGGCGTCGTAGTCAACCACCAGCTCCTCGCCCTGGACGGTGGCGCCGCGCAGGCCGTAGGTGGCCGTCAGGCGCCCGAACTTGGCAAACTCCCGCTCGTCGATGGGGCGGGTGAGGCGGAAGCGGGTCTTCAAAAAGGTCATGGCGGTGGCTTTCCTCCGGCCATAATTCTACCACAGCGTTCCGGCCCCACACGCGCGGCGGTGTGTTAGAATCGCGCGGAAGTCAGAAACCACCAGCGAGGGAGCTATGGCAAAAAAGCAGACGCCTCTCGGCAAGGCCGGCGCGGACGGAGAGATGACGCCGGTCGTGGCCGCCACCCTGACGGGGGTGATTTACCAGGCCCGGCTCTTGAACCGTCAATCGAAACTGAACATTTCGGAAGAGGAAGTGATCCGCGACGTGGTCACGCTCTGGCGCACCGTGCGCGAAGAGCTCGCGCACGACTGAGCGCGGGGCCGGGGGCCGGCCTGCCGCCTCGCCGGGTCATTGGCCCGCGCCGGGCGTCAGGCTTTCGACAAAGCGGATGATGCGCGGGTCTTCCCAGTTGATGGCGCCGATGATTTTCTCGGCGACCTTCCCCCGGCGGTCAATGATGTAGGTTTCGGGGAACTTGAAGGTACCGAAGCGCGCCGCCAGCTCGCCGCCCGGGTCGCGGGCGATGGGATAGGAGAGGTGGTAGTCGGCGACGAACTTGCGCAGCGCCGCCGGGTCCTCGTCCACGCTGACGCCGATCACCTGGACCCCGCGCCCGCCGAGCGACTGGGCGAAATGCTCCAGGCTCGGGGTCTCCTCGACGCAGGGCGGGCACCAGGTTGCCCAGAAGTTGAGCACCACCACCTGATGGCGGTAGTGGTCCAGGGTGACGGGATTTCCCGAGAGCCCCGCCCGCCAGGACGAAGTCCGGCGCCTTCTCGCCGATGCGGACGGGGCGCGGAGCGCGTGGGCGCAGGATGAGGTAGAGGACAAACGTCGCGGCCACGGCCACCAGGATCGCGATTTGCCAACCTCGGGTTTTGTTCCTCCCCACGCTTCCATTATAATAGCAGTTTAGACAGCAGCCACCAGGGACTGGCCTAAGAACGGCCCGCGCGCTTCCCGGAGGCCGGGAGCACGCGGCCGCAGGAGGGCCGTCGGCGCCATGAATGAGAGCGAGGGGGAAGTGTCGGTCGTCATTCCGGCTCGAAACGAAGAGGCGGTGATCGCGCGCGTGGTGCGCTCGGTTGCCGGGCAGGCGGGCGTGCGCGAGATCATCGTCGTGGACGACCGCTCGGAGGACCGCACGGGAGAAATCCTGGAGCAGTTGGGGAAGGAGATTCCCGGTTTGAAGGCGATAGGGAGCGGGGAGCTGCCGGCGAACTGGACGGGGAAGGCCTACGCGCTGGCGGCGGGGGCGGAGCGGGCGCGCGGGCGTTGGCTGCTTTTCACCGACGCCGACACCTGGCACCGCCCGGGGAGCTTGCAGGAGCTGGTGGGGCGCGCCGAAAAGGAGAACGCCGACCTGCTCTCGCTCTCGCCCGGCCAGCGCGTCGAGAAGTGGTGGGAAAAGGCCGCTATCCCGGTAATCTACGTTCGCCTGTCGCGCCTCTACCGCTTCGCGGAGGTTTCCGACCCGCGCTCGCCGGCGGCGGCGGCGAACGGGCAGTATATTCTCATCCGCCGCGAGGCTTACGAGCGCGCGGGCGGGCACCGGGCGGTGCGCGCCGAGCTGCTCGACGACGTGGAACTGGCGCGGCGTGTCAAGGAGGGCGGCGGGCGCCTGCTCTTTCTGCCCGGGGCGCGCTGGGTGGAGACGCGCATGTATTCCACCTTCCGGCAGATGTGGGAGGGCTGGACCAAGAACCTCTACCTGTTGTTTTCGCGGAGCCTGCGACGCCTGGCCGGGGCGCTGGCCGCCACTCTGTTTCTGGACGTGCTGCTGCCCCTGGGTTTTCTGGCCGCCTGCCTGGCGGTTTTCGCCGGACACGGCAACGCACGCATCGCCGGAGTGGGTGTGGCCTGTCTGCTGGGGAGCCTCTGGCGGCACGGGCGCTATTCGGTGGCCCTGGAGCGCCTGGGCTTCCGGCCCCTGCTGGCCGCTTACCTGGTGCCGGGAAGCGTCCTGTTCGCGCTCCTGGCGCTCAACTCCCTGCGCGCCCACCGCTGGCGCCGCAGCGTTTCCTGGAAAGGACGAAGCTACCCGGCGCACCGCGACGCCGCGAAAGGACAGCCATGATCCTGGTCACACGGCGGGCGGAATTTTCCGCTTCCCACTACTTCCGCAACCCCGAGTTCAGCGAGGAAGAGAACCGCCGGATTTTCGGCAAGTGCGCCAACCCCCACGGCCACGGCCACAACTACACGCTGGAAGTGACGGTAGCGGGCGAGATCGACCCTGCCACGGGCATGGTGATGGACCTCAAGGACCTGAAGAAGGTCCTGGAATCGGAAGTCCTGGAGGCGATGGACCACAAGTTCCTGAACAAGGAGGTGGCGGTTTTCTCGACCCTCATTCCCACCACCGAGAACATGGCGGTCGAGATCTGGCGGCGCCTGGCGCCGAAACTTCGCCACGGCCGGCTGCATCGAATCCGCTTGTACGAGACCCCGGACCTGTTCGTGGACTATTACGGAGAAGCATGATCTACCTGACGCGCCGCTACCGTTTTTCCGCTTCCCACCGTCTGCACCAGGCGTCGCTGTCGGCGGAGGAGAACCGCAAGCTTTACGGCAAGTGCGACAACCCCTACGGGCACGGCCACAACTACGTGCTGGAGGTGACGGTGGCGGGCGAGATCGAGCCTTCGACGGGCATGGTGGCGGACCCCTCCACCCTCGACCGCGCGGTCGCCGAGGAAATTCTGGAGCCGTTTGATTACTCCTACCTGAACCTGGACGTGGAGCGCTTTCGCGACTGGGTGCCCACCACCGAGAACGTGTGCGTGGAGATTTACCGCCGCCTGGAACCCCGGCTGGGAGGCCAGGGGAAGGGGGCGCGCCTCGCGCGGGTGCGCCTGGAAGAGACCAACTCGAACTTTTTCGAATACGCGGGCGGCAAAACGATCGAGCCGGCCGCAGGGAGCGTGTCATGTAAGGGAGCAAGGTGGAAGGCGCCGGGACCGCGGCGGGCCGCGGCGACGCGCTGGAAGCGCGGGTGCGCGAGTTGCTGCGCGAGATGGGCGAGCACCCGCAGCCCGAGCGGCTCGAGAAGACGCCCCGGCGGGTGGCGGAATCGCTGCGCTTTCTGAGCCGCGGCTATTCCCAGAACGTTGACCAGGTGCTGAACGGCGCGCTCTACTCGGTGGCCTACGACGAGATGGTGATCGTCAAGGACATCGAGGTCTTCAGCCTCTGCGAGCACCACCTGCTGCCCTTCTTCGGGCGCTGCCACATCGCCTACGTGCCCACCGACAAGGTGATCGGCCTGAGCAAGCTGCCTCGCCTGGTGGACGTCTTCGCACGCCGCCTGCAGGTGCAGGAGCGCCTCACCACCCAGATTGCCGAGACGATTATGGAGAAGGTGAAGCCGCAGGGCGTGGCGGTGGTGGTGGAAGCGCGCCACCTGTGCATGATTATGCGCGGGGTGGAGAAGCAGAATTCCGTGGCCGTCACTTCTGCCATGCTGGGCGTGTTCCGCGACCGCGAGCAGACGCGCGCGGAATTTCTGCGCCTCATCCGTCCGGGCGGCTAGAGCCGGGCTGCGCAGAGGGTTGCCCAAGCCTCAACCTCAGGCCCTTCCGAATCAGGTTTGCACAACGATTTTCGCGCCGGGGAGAACCGTGCCCGCTAGCGGGCGGCGCGCCGGCGCTTCTTGGCGGGCGGGGTGAGGGCGGCGGCGACGAAGTCCTTGATGCGCTGCCGGTCTTCGGACGACATATCGACGAACTGGATGCCCATGCCCATCTTCTCAACCTGGTAAGTCACCACGCCGCTGGCCACCACCGCCGGGCCGTCGGCGTCGAGGTTGAAGCGCAGATTGAGGCGCGAGCCGGTCGGCAACGCGTCGCGGGTCTCCACGAACATCCCGCCCCGGCTCACGTCGCGCGAGAAGGCGAGGATCATGGAGTCGTCGCAGCTCACCTGGGTGGCCAGGCGGACGCGCGGGTATTGGCGCTTGTTGCCGATGCGGTGGTGGATCCAGTGGAGCAGCAGGCCGCGCTGCTCGGGGCTGATGGCGATGAATTCCAGCGCCGTCCCCTTGCCCTCCACGTGGTAGCAGACGCGGCCGGTCGCCTGAAAGAGCGGCAGGTGTTTGGCGGGGCGGAAGCGCATCACCACCTCGGTTTCGAGGGGGATGAGGTGCGGGGATTCGATAAAAATCCCACCGCCGCCTACCATCGACGCCGGGCAGCGAAACTCTTTCTCACCCAGGCAGCAGAGGACGGAAAATCGGATGCGTACCCGAGGATATTTCCTAACTTGACTTCGGTTCACTGTTTGAGACCGCTCCCCTTTGAGAGACTGAGCGCCGCGCCATTCTACCACAGGTGGCAGGCGGCGGCGGGGAAGCGGCCGCCCGGCAGCGCTTCCCAGGCTGATTCACGTCCCCCCGGCGGGGTATTTTAGCAATTGCCTATTTTTGTCCGGGCATGGTATTCTTGTCGGGACCTATAAGGGAAAAGTTAGAAGAGACGAGGAGAAGAACGGATGCCGCTGACCCAGGAGGCGAAGACGAACCTGGTGGAAAATTACAGGGTTCACGCGAGAGATACGGGCTCGCCGGAGGTCCAGATCGCGGTTTTGAGCGAGCGGATCAGTTATCTGACCGAGCACTTTCGCGTCCATCGTAAGGATCATGCCTCCCGGCGAGGACTTTTGAGCATGGTCGGGAAACGTAAGCGGCTGCTGGAGTATTTGCGGCGCCGCGCCCCCGAGCGTTATCAAAAGGTAGTGGAAAGGTTGGGCATCCGCAAGTAGCCCGGTGGTTTTTGCAGATTCAGGGAAGCCAAACAATCGAAGCTCCCAGTGCGTCGAAGACCCCCCGGCGGTGCCGGCTGGGGTCTTTTTCGTATGGAGTGACTCCGGCCCGGGTCGGGCTCCCGCGGCCTTCCTGCCTTTCGCCTCATCATAACCGTTCCCTTTTGCGAGTTGGACGAAATCACTGATTGCGAGCATCGGACCCGGCGGCGCGGCGCTTGAAGCGCGGCCGAAACCGGCTGATGCGAAAGCCCGCAGGGCTACGCGCACACATTTGGAGGATAGGCAATGCCACAAGTTAGTGTTCCATTGGGAAATCATACGTTAAGCATCGAGGTGGGCAAGGTGGCCAAACAGGCTCACGGCTCCGCCTACGTCCGTTACGGCGACACGGTGGTGCTCGCCACCGCCTGCACCGCCGACCCCCGCGAGGGCATCGACTTCTTTCCCTTGACCGTCGACTACCGCGAGTACAACTACGCGGCAGGGAAAATTCCGGGAGGGTTCTTCAAACGCGAAGGACGCCCCACCGAAAAGGAAATTCTCACCAGCCGGCTGATTGACCGCCCCGTGCGGCCGCTCTTTCCCGCCGACTTCCACGACGAAACGCAGGTCGTAGCCATGGTGCTATCGGCCGACACCGAGAACAATCCCGACGTGCTGGGCCTGGTGGCGGGCGCGACGGCCCTCTACCTTTCCGACATTCCGTTTCACACTCCCCTGGGCGCCGTGCGCGTGGGGCTGGTGGACGGCAGCCTGGTGACCAATCCCAGCTACGAGGAAGTGAAGAATAGCCTGCTCAACCTGGTGGTGGCGGCGAGCGAACAAGCCATTGTCATGGTGGAGGCGCAGGCCAAGGAAGTTTCCGAAGAGACGGTGCTGGACGCCATCCAGTACGCGCACGCCGAAATCCGCAAAATCATCGCCATCGAGAAGCAGCTCTTCGAGCAGCTGGGCATCCGCAAGCGCGAGGTGCCGGCGGCACCGCGCGATGAGGCGCTCTTTCAGGAGGTTTCGGGCAAGGTGCGCGACGCCTTGCACGAGGCCATGGACACCTCCAAGTACCCCAAGCTCGACAGCCAGCGCCGGATTTCGGCGCTGCGCAAGGAACTGGTGGCGAGTTACCCCGAGGACGACGTCGAGAAGCGCCGCCAGGTCTCGCACTTTTTCGAGGAGCTGGAGGAGGGAATCTTCCGCCAGGACGTGTTGAACCAGCGCCGGCGTCCCGACCAGCGCGCCTTTGACCAGGTGCGCCAGATCACCTGCGAAGCGGGCCTGCTGCCGCGCACCCACGGCTCGGCGCTCTTCACCCGCGGCGAAACCCAGGCGCTGGTCACCGCCACCCTGGGCACCGGCCAGGACCAGCAGCGCCTCGACGTGCTGGAAGGCGAGTCCTACAAGCGCTTCATGCTCCACTACAATTTCCCGCCCTTCAGCGTGGGCGAGGTCAAGATGCTGCGCGGGCCGGGCCGCCGCGAAATCGGCCACGGCGCGCTCGCCGAACGCGCCCTCTCTGCGGTGATTCCGGAAGAGAACGATTTCCCTTACACCATTCGCGTGGTTTCCGACATCCTGGAATCCAACGGTTCCTCTTCCATGGCCACCGTCTGCGGCGGGTGCCTGGCGCTTATGGACGCGGGCGTCCCCATCAAGACCCCCATCGCCGGCATCGCCATGGGGTTGGTGAAGGAAGGCGATCAGTACGCCATCCTGACCGACATCGCCGGCGCCGAGGACCATTACGGCGACATGGACTTCAAGGTGGCGGGCAGCCAGACGGGTATCACCGCCTTGCAGATGGATATCAAAACCAGCGGCATCACCCCCGAAATCATGAAGCAGGCCCTCGACCAGGCCAAGGCCGGACGCCTGCACGTGCTGGGGAAGATGCTCGAAACCCTGCCGGAATCCCGCCAGGGCATCTCCGCCTACGCTCCCCACATCTTCACCATCATGATCAACCCCCAGAAGATCGGCGGGGTGATCGGGCCGGGCGGCAAGGTGATCCGCGGCATCGTCGAGCAGACCGGCGCCAAGATCGACGTCGAGGACGACGGGCGTGTGAACGTGGCCGCCGTCGACGAAGCTTCCGCCCAAAAGGCCATCCAGATCATCAAGGACCTGGTGGCCGAAGCCGAGCTGGGCAAAACCTACCTGGGCAAGGTGGTGCGCCTGGTGGACTTCGGCGCCTTCGTCGAGATCTTTCCCGGCACCGACGGCCTGCTGCACATCAGCGAGGTCGCCGAACACCGCATCCGCGAAATCCGCGACGAGCTGAAGGAAGGCGATCAGTTGCTGGTCAAGGTCATTTCGATTGACGGCAACAAGATCCGCCTGAGCCGCAAGGCGGTGCTGCGCGAGCAGCGTGCCGCCAAGGGCGCCTCCAAGCCCGAACACCAGGACGCGCATCAATAGCCTGCCCGGCGCAAAGCGCCGGCAGCGAAGCACCTAGGCCCCGCCCGCGACCGCGGACGGGGCCTTTGTTTTGGGGGTCTGGGCGGCCCCGAAAGCGCTCCCTCGGCCACTTCCCGTCATCGCTCCTCACGTCCGCGAGGTTTCAATATAAGTTATAAATATAATGTTGCGAGAGTCATTGTACTTATATGACAAAATATCGATACATAAAGGGTTGGTGTGTTATAGACTTTGACAAACGTTAAGGGTGTTGGTAGAGTGAGGCCGCGTAGGAGGGGATAGAGAGCCGGAGCTGTTCTTGCGCGACCTGCCAAGTGAGTGCTCCCCGCCACGCTATCGAGGCGTCTATGCAAGGGACAATCAAGAGGGTCATTCGTGATCGGGGCTTCGGGTTTATCCGTTCCGCGGATGGCCAGGAAGTGTTCTTTCACCGCAGCGGTTTGCAAAACCTCAACTTTGAAGGGTTGAGGGAAGGCGACAACGTCGAGTTCGAAATGGAGCGGGGAGACAAGGGCCCGCGGGCGGTTTCCGTGCGCTCGGCTCAGGCCTGAGGCTCTCCACTTCTGCTGACGCTTCTTCCGGTTGCAGGCAAGCTACCAGGCAAAAGGCCACGTGTGTCTTTGCCGCCGTCCGGGGTTGGTAGGGGTGGAGGGACTCGAACCCCCGGCCCTGGGATTAGAAATCCCATGCTCTATCCTGCTGAGCTACACCCCCATCCTTAATTCCGAAATAATACGAGTCCCCGGGGCGGCAAGTCAAATGCGCTTTGCCGCCGCGTCCAGCTCTTGACTCCGCGCCGAACTCCACCGCCCCCCGCGCAGGATGCGCGCCGCCAGGCGGGACGCCGAAGGCGTCCAATAAAGATAGCCGGGGTCTCATCCGTCAGCCCGTCCACCGACGGGCTGGCGGACGCGCCCACGGCTATGAACATTCGCCCCCTTCGGGGGCGGGAATTGGTGGATTCCTCCGACACACCATAGGGGCAATTCATGAATTGCCCCTACATGTTCTGCATCCGCTGTCGCGCAGCTGCGGGGCGAAAGTTTGCGCCGCCGGCGAAAGCAAAAACCTGAGACACCCGGAAATCTCACCAAGTCCTAGGGCAGTTCTTTCTTCAGCGCGATTCCCGGCAGCCTGGTGATGGTGGGCTTTCCTTGCAGAAAGCCGAGCGACTCGAGGAAGAGGTCCGTCTGGTAAAGGGTAGCTTGATACCAGCCGGGGGCGCCCTTCGTTTTGCCGCCCACCACGATGCCGCGGGGGTTGAAGAAGCCATGCTTCTGCCCGGCGGCGGTAAAGAGTTCGGCGCGATGGCCGGCGGCCAGCAACTGCCGCACAAAGGCGCGGCCCTTGATACCGAGTGAGTCTTTCGTCCCGTAAAAGACAATCGCCGGCGGGCCGTCTTTGGTCACCTTCCAGTTGGAGGTCACCGCGCCCAATCTCTTGACCGTTGCCGGAGGAAAGCCGCCGGAATTTTCGGAAAAACCCAGCGCCGGGTTGAAAAGCACCAGGGCGTCCGGCACCTCGGAGATGGAGGTGTTTTCGTCCGCGGGCTCGTAGGTGGTGTTGTAAGCGGCGAAAGCGGCGCAGGTGGCTCCCGCCGATCCGCCCCCGGCGGCCAGGCGGTGCGGGTCGATGCCCAAGCGGCGGGCGTTCGAGCGCATCCATCGCACCGCGCTTTTGGCGTCTTCAACGCTCTTGTCCGGAGCGGTTCCCTGGCGGCTGCTCACGCGGTAGTCGGCGCTGGCCGCCACCATGCCGCGCGAGGCCAGATACTTTGCCGCCGGCTCGAACTGGCTTGTCGAGCCGCGCCGGAATCCTCCGCCAAAAAAGAAAACGATCGCCGCCCGCCGATCGCTCGCCTTCCAGCCCTTCGGAAAGTAGAGATGGATCTTCAGGGATCCCTGCGGCGTGACCTTGTAAACCAGCGTCGCCTCGCCGGCGGCGGGCGAAACCTCACCCTTGATCGGCACCAGCGATGCCCGGGCCTCGGAAATCGTCAAGGCGCCCAACAGCGCCCAGGCTGCGACCCAGAGCATGCGATATCGGGATCCCTTGACCATGGGTTCCTCCAAGAAGTCGGAGTTTCTGTAGTGCCGAGTTTCAATTCTCAGAAACTTTGCGGTTGGTTGCAAACAAAAAGCGCTGAGTCTGACAATGTCAGCCAGGCGCTGGTAGCCACGGTGGATTCGCCGTCTGAATTAACCGTGGGCTCGCCCACCGAAACAGTAACGGTCCCGCCCACGGCTATGAACATTCGTCCCCTTCGGGGACGAGGCCTTTTAGCGGCCGGCTGTAGCGCCGGTCTGTGAACGGCGACGCATGTAGCACCGGCCCGGAACGTTCGGGGTGACCGGCGAGCCCGTCGAGCAATTCTCCCGCCGCTCGCAGAGCGGCGCTACAGGATAGCGGCGCGACCGTACCTACCTGCCGCTCGCGCAAGGGAAAGGCAGCCGACGGCGGAGGTGGGCAGGCCGCCGGCGCGAGCGTTCGGACGGCGGCAGGGCTCCTGGCCATCGCGTGGTGTATACTTATCTGCTTCAGGGAGAATCTTCAATGGACCCCAGGGCTGATGCGCCTCCCGCCGCACCGCGCCGTGCTGCCGGCGGGGTTCTGCGTGTGGCCCTTTATTTCTTCATTGTTGTCTTCGCGCTGCTGCTGCTCTCCTGGGTTCACCCCCACACCGACGACGGGTTGATTCATCAACTGGGAAAGAACTGCGGCCTGGTGGCGTTTGTCATTCTGGCGCTGCAGGCGGTTCTGGCGGCCCGTCCCCAGTGGCTGGAGCGCCCTTTCGGGCTCGACATGGTTTTCCGTTTTCACAAGGCGGCGGGCGCGACGGCGCTGGGGCTGATCCTGCTCCACGTCACGCTGATATCCTGGGGAAGCCATCACTGGCAGTTCCTGACGGCGTTGGAGATTCGCTGGCCGGTGTGGCTGGGGCGGATCGCTCTGCTGGCGCTCGCCGTGAACGTGACGGCGAGCCTGTGGCGGCGCAAGCTGCGCATCGAGTTCGAAGGCTGGCGGCGCTGGCACAACCTGTTGGGGGTGCTCGTCGTCGGCTTGGCCTTCGTTCACAGCCTGGTGCTGGGCGGTGACTTGCAGCCTCCCGCCATGCGGGCATACTGGGCGGCGGTGCTGGGAGGGGTGGCGGCGGTTTATCTCTGGCACAAAGTTCTGCGCCCGCGGCGCCTGCGCCGCCGGCCCTACACGGTGAGCGCCGTGCGCCGCGAAGCTCCGCGCGTGTGGACCATCGAGCTGGCGCCGCCCGCCGGCCAAAAGGTTTTCCCTTACGCTCCCGGGCAGTTTCACTACATCACTTTCCGGCGCGGGCGCGGCCTGCCCGTCGAGGAGCACCACTGGACCATCTCCTCCACGCCCACCCGCCCGGGCCTCGCTTCCACCATCAAGGAAGTCGGCGACTTCACCTCCACCATCGGCCAGACGCGCGTGGGCGACCCGGCGGACGTGCACGGCGCCTACGGGCGCTTCTCTTACCTGTTCTATCCCCATGAGGACGAACTGCTGTTCGTCGCCGGCGGCATCGGCATCACACCCTTTCTGGCCATGCTGCGCCACATGCACGACGCGGGCGCGGAGAAGAAGGTTCTGCTGCTGTGGAGTAACCGCAGCGAGCAGGACCTGGTGGCGCGCCCGGAACTGGAGGAGATCGCCGCCTCGGGCCGGCCGCGGCTGAAGGTCGTCCATTTCCTCACCCGCCCCGGCGACGATTGGCCAGGCG
>JBJKQV010000141.1:0-11908 GCA_046704985.1 Terriglobia bacterium | reverse complement strand
CCCCTACCCAAGCCACCATAAGGCTCGCCTGAAGGCGCAGCGGACCCGCAGACCTGAAAGGTCTGCGCCAGCCGGCGGCAAACTGCGTTCGCCGGAATGATTCGGCGACCGGGGCCTGGCGGCGCCGCCTACGCCCACTTGGCGCGGGCGGCCCACTCGGCGAGCTTGGAAAGCTTGAGGCCGTACTGCTGCTGGAGCCCGGGAATGTCGGCGTTGTAGCCCACGCGGTCGAACCACTCGAGCATGGCGGCGTAATCGCCGCTCATCTTGCGCACTTCCTCGATGGGGACGGGGACGAACTCGACGGGCTTGCCGACGGCCTTGGAAATAATCGCCGCCACGTCGGGCATGGTGTGCTGGTCGCCGGCGATATCCAGCTCCAACCCGTTCATCTCCTGGTCTTTCTCGAAAGCCCGCAGGCCGAACTGCCCGATGTCTTCGACGGCGATCATTTGCAGCACCGTCTCGGGCTTGAGCGCCATCATCAGCTTGCCCTGGTCGATGCCGGGCTTGAACCACGGGGAGAGGAAGTTGTCCATAAAGAAGACGGGGCGGAGGATGGTGTAGGAAGGAAACTTGAGGGCGCGGATCTTCTCTTCGACGCGCCACTTGTTGTCGAAGTGGGGGATGCCGGTCGAGCGTCCGGCCGAGGCGACGGAAGTGTAGACAAAGTGTTGGACGCCCTTGCTCCGCGCCATTTCGGCAAAGCGCTTGCCCTGCGTCTCTTCGCGCTCTACGCCCGCTTCCCAGGTATTCTGGACGGCGAAGACACCCGAGACGCCTTCCAGCACGTGCTCGAGGGACGGGGGATCGTCCAGGTCGGCGCGCATCACTTCGGCGCCGCGAGCGGTCAGCGCCTTGGCTTTTTCGCCGGCGGGCTTGCGCGTCATGGCGCGCACGTTGTAGCCCTTGGAAAGCAGTTGGTCGGCCACCGCGCCGCCCTGCTGTCCCGTCGCTCCACTCACCAGAATCAGGCTCTTCTTGTCCATCCGCTCCTCCCGTCTCGTTATTGGCTGAGTGCCCGGTGGGATACCCAAACCCGGCGGCCCTGCCCTCGGCCCGCGACGTACGCGCCGCCGTGCGGGGCAGCCCCGATTATAGGCCACGCCGACTCAAAGGCAACCCCAAGAAGTGCAGCCCTGAAGGGCAGGAGCTTGCCTGCTCGCCCGCCCTGAAGGCACCCGGGAAGACAGGCGAATTGCCGCGCCTGGTCGCCGCGAAGCATTTCCTCCCCCCTGACCGCTTTCCTGTCCAGGTTCCAGTCTACCTCCTGGCAGTCCCTTAAGTCAGTCAAAACCAATGCCATCTTCCCCGTTGATGCTCCTGGCCACACTGGTCTGGATGTTCTCGTGCCGCCCGGTCGTCAGCCCCCGGGGCGCCGGGGCTTGTACACCCCACCTCTTAACCTGTGGAAATTCTGGGAATCTTGCATTGCGCGAGGAGCAAAAGTCCGCTAGATTGACCATATCAAGGGCTGATTGACCACAAAAACCTGGGTTCTTGAAATTAAGGAGGACGGCATGCCTCGTGCTGCTTTGTCTCGTATCCTGCAATTGCTATTTGCGAGTGCGCTCGCAGCCACCCTGCTGGGCGCGCAGAGTTACATGCCGCCTCGCCCTTCGCTGCGCCCGGACGCGGGCCCCAAACGCCGGGTACTGGTGACGGACAGTAATTCCTGGTCCATCAGCGGGGGTTTTGGAGGCTCCAGCGCGGGATTCGGAGGGGCGACGAGCGGAGGCGCGCGGCCTCAGACCGTGGAGGTCATCAAGACTTTCGGCAAGAAATGTCACGGCGTCACCGTGACCATGAATCGGAGAACCGCCGATTTTGTGGTGCTGTTCGATCACGAGGGCGGCAAAGGGTGGGCGCGCAAAGACAATAAGATCGCGGTGTTCAATCGCGTCGGAGACGCCATCTTCAGCCGCTCGACGCGCACCCTGGGCAGCGCCGTGGAGGACGCCTGCAAAGCTATCATGGCGGCGCCGATTCCGCCTCCGGCCGCCCCGCCGGCGCCCTCGCAGCGCATGGCCCCTGCCGCTCCCGCGGCTGCCTCTCAGCCCGCTCAACCCGCCGCTGGTTCTGGCTCGATGGCGCCTGCCGCCCCTTCGGCACCTGCCGAATCCGCCAACCCCGGCCTCGTCTTCGTCAAATCCTCGCCCGCGGGCGCGGACATCACCGTTGACGGGGGTTTTGTGGGCGACACGCCCTCCGACCTCCGGCTTCCTCCCGGCAAGCACCAAATCACCGTCCACAAATCCGGCTTCAAGTCCTGGCAGCGGACCATGACGGTATTTGCGGGAGGCTCGGTGTCTCTCAACGTCAAACTCAAGCAGGCGCCCTAGCCGCGCGGGAAGCACGAGCGCGAGAGAGCCCTCAAGCTCTTTCCAAAAGTCGCCCGCGGGCGGGCGCTCGCGCCGTGTCACCAACATCGCTCAGTTTATCCCGAATTCAAGGCACAAAAGGACAGTTTGTCTGCACATTGGAAATTCTCTCCCTCGGCACCCGTGTGAGTTAGGTAAAATAGTTGACTCATGTCGGGTGCGCTCACCGTCGATCGCCTGCATTTTGCTTTTACCATCACTTTTCACTATCTCTTTCCGCAACTGACCATGGGCCTGGCGCTGCTGATCTTCATTCTGAAAACGCTGGCGCTGCGGCGTGGCGACGAGCACCTGCATCGCGCGGCACGTTTCTGGGCGAAGATCTTCGCCATCGCGTTCGCCCTGGGGGTGGTGACGGGGATTCCCATGGAATTCCAGTTCGGCACCAACTGGGCGGTCTTCTCCAAAGCCGCGGGCGGCGTGATCGGCCAGACGCTGGCCATGGAAGGAGTGTTTTCATTCTTCCTGGAATCCAGCTTTCTGGGTCTGTTTCTGTTCGGTGAGAAGCGGCTGAGCGCGCGCGCGCACTGGTTCTCGTCGCTGATGGTTTTTGTCGGCTCGTGGGCATCCGGCTATCTGATCATCGCCACCGACGCCTGGATGCAGCATCCGGTCGGCTACACGCTGGGCCCGAACGGCGAGATGCAGCTCGCCAGCTTCTGGAAGTTGCTGCTCAATCCCTGGGCGCTCTGGCAGTACGTCCACAACATGAGCGGCTCGGTGATCACTGCCTGCTTTGTGATGGCGGCGGTGGGAGCGTTCTATCTGCTGGCGGGGCGGCACCAAACTTACGGCCGCACCTTCGTGCGCCTGGGAGTGATCCTGGGGTTGATCTTTACGCTCTTTCAGACCTTCCCGAGCGGCGACGGCCAGGGGCGCATGGTGGCCTACCATCAACCTCCCACCCTAGCGGCCATGGAAGGGCTGTTTCACACCCAATCCGGGGCGCCCATCGCCATCCTCGGCCAGCCCGACGTCGAGAACCGGCGCCTGGACAATCCCCTGCTGGTTCCGCGCGCCCTGAGCTTTCTCACCTACCGCCACTGGCGCTCCACGGTGCGCGGCCTGGACGCTTTTCCGCCCGCCGAGTGGCCCGACAACATTCCTCTGCTCTACTACAGCTACCACGTGATGGTTGGCCTGGGAACGATCTTCGTGGCCGTCATGCTGCTGGCCGCCTGGATGCTCTGGCGAGGCAAGCTCTACACCTCGCGCGGAATGCTCTGGGCGCTGATGCTCAGCCTGCCCTTTCCCTACATCGCCAACACCGCCGGGTTGATTACGGCACAGGTGGGCCGCCAGCCCTGGCTCATCTACGGGGTGATGCGCACCTCGGCGGGCGCCTCGCCGCTGGTTTCGGCGGGCAACGTCTGGTTCACCCTGATCGGCTTTCTGGGCATGTACACGGTGCTGAGCATCCTGTTTCTGTATCTGGTTTATCGCGTGATCGAGCGCGGCCCGGAGGCCGAACCGCAAGCGCGCGCCGCTTGACGAGGAGTCATGCCCACTGTCTGGTTTTGCCTGGTCGCCGTCATGATCGCGTTCTACGTGATCCTGGACGGATTTGACCTGGGCGCGGGAGCCATCGCGCCGCTGGTGGCCAAAGACCCCGGCGAGCGGAAACTGGTGTTGCGCTCGGTGGGCCCGGTCTGGGTCGGCAACGAGGTTTGGCTGCTGGCCGCCGGCGGCACGCTCTACTTCGCCTTTCCCGCCCTCTACGCTTCCAGCTTCAGCGGCTTTTACCTGCCCTTGATGGTGGTGCTGTGGCTGCTCATCCTGCGCGGGATCTCCATCGAGTTTCGCAACCACGTGGCCAGCACCCTGTGGAACCGGTTCTGGGACGTGGGCTTCTGGCTCGCCAGCGTGCTGCTTTGCGTCTTCTTCGGCGCGGCGCTGGGCAACGTGGTGCGCGGCGTGCCCCTGAACGCCCACGGTTATTTCTTTGAGCCCTTCTGGACGAACTTCCGCCTGGGCGGCGAAACCGGCATCCTCGACTGGTACACGATTCTGGTCGGAGTGTCGGCGCTGGCGGCGCTGGCCCTGCACGGGTCGCTCTGGGTGTCGCTCAAGACCGAGGGCGCGGTCCACGATCGCGCCCGGCAACTGGCGCGCCGCGTCTGGTGGGCGGTGGCGGCGCTCACCGTGGTCATCACCGTGGTCACCTTCCGCGCCCAACCCCTGGTGCCCGCCAACCTGGCCGCGCATCCCTGGGGCTACGTTTTCCCCTTCATCGCCCTGGCGGGCCTGGTGGGCATGCTCGTGTACCTGCGCGGCCGGAGCGACCTCGGCGCTTTCCTCGCTTCCTGCACTTACCTGCTCGGCATGCTGACCAGCGTGGTTTTCGGACTCTATCCCCTGGTGCTGCCCGCCAGCAACAACCCCGCTTACTCGCTCACCATCTACAACGCCCAGGCGGGCGATTACGGGCTGCGCATCGGATTGATCTGGTGGATTCTGGGCATGATCCTGGTGACAGTCTACTTCGTTTACGCCTACCGCAACTTCGCCGGCAAGGTGAACGACGACGACGAAGGTTACTGAAGCTTCTTCTCCCTCCCCCTGGGTCCTCTTTGGTGCAAGCCCCGGCAAAACTTTCCAGAACCATTCCGTTACCTTGGCATCTAATTTCGCGTCCCTCTAAGGACGGGTAATTGGAGAAACCTATGGCCTCTCTGGGATCAGCTCAACCCTTTGCTCGCTCGCTGCTGCGCCTGATGGCGGGCTTCACCTTCTCGCTGCACGGCTGGCAGAAACTCTTCGGAGTGTTGGGCGGCGTGAACGGCCACGGCGCGACCGTTTATCTGTTTTCGCTCATGGGACTGGCAGGGATCATCGAAGTGATCGGCGGCGGACTGATTTTGCTGGGACTGTTCACCCGCCCCGCCGCGCTCATCGCGGCGGGAGAGATGGCGGTCGCCTATTTTCTGGTGCACAACCCGCGCGGATTCTGGCCGCGCCTGAACGGCGGCGAGCTCGCCATCCTCTATTGCTTCATCTTCCTCTATCTGGCCGCGGCGGGCGCCGGGCCCCTCTCCCTCGACCGGCTGCTGCACAAGAAATCATGATGTTCTGTAGCGCCGGTCCCGAACCTTCGGGATGACCGGCGACGCCGCTCATAGAGCGGCGCTACAGCAACAGCTTTTGCCCTCAGTAGCCCACGGCGTAAGCTTGTCTGCAGCAGGCAGGCCGTGGGACCAAGAGGCGGCTAGTCTTTGCGTCCCAAGAACTCGCGCTTTTTGGGTTTCGCGGCAGGCTTGCGGGGCGCGCCGGGCTTTGCACGCTCTTCGGGCTCCAGCGAGCGCGCCAGTTGCACGGCGTGAAAGCCGAACTTCGCGCGCATCTTGTCGGCGGCTTCCATGGCGCGGTCGAGCTTGGCGCGCGCGGGAGCTTCCAGCAGGTTGCGCTGAAAGACGCCGTGCTCGAGGTTCGAGGCGCGCACGCCGATGAGCCGGATCTTTTCGTCGCGCTTCCAGGCTTGCTCGAAAAGGCGCAGGACGTTCGCAAAAATTACCGAGTCGAGGTGGGTGGGTTCGTCGAGGGTGACGTCGCGGGTCAGGGTTTTGAAGCGTGCGTTGCGCAGCTTTAGCCCCACGGTGCGCGCAAACAGCCGGTGGTCGCGCAGCCGCCCCGCCACACGCTGCGCGAGATAGGAAAGCGTGCGCTCGAGCTCGCCGGCGTCGGCGGTGTCGACGTCGAAAGTCGTTTCGGGGCTGATGGACTTGGGCTCTTCCTCGTACTGGTAAGCCTCGATGTCCTCGCCGCGCGATTTGGTCCACAGCCACTCGCCGTACTTGCCGAAGCGCGCGCGCAGCTTCTCCAAACCGTAGCGCTGCAAATCGCCGATGGTGGCGAGGCCCAGCTCCAGCAATTCGGGCTCGGTGACTTTGCCGATGCCGGGCATGCGGCGGATGGGCAGCGGCGCCAGAAACTTGGCCTCGCCGCCGGGAAAGATGTAGAGCAGCCCGTGGGGCTTGGCCTGGTCGGAGGCGATTTTGGAAACCAGGTGAGAGGTCGAGGCACCCACCGAGCAGTTGAGTCCCGTGCGCGCCTTGACGGTGCGAATCAGCCGGTCGGCGGCGGTCAAGGCCCCGCCGTGCAGCCGCTCGGTGCCCGTCAGGTCGAGGTACGCTTCGTCAATCGAGACCATCTCCACCACCGGTGTGAACTCGCCGAAGATTTCGTAAATCTTCTCCGAGTAATACGAGTACTTGCCGCGGTGCCCGCGCAGGAAGACGGCGTGCGGGCAGAGCTGCTTGGCGCGCCCGATGGGCATGGCGGAGTGTATCCCGTACTTGCGCGCCTCGTAGCTGGCCGCCGCCACCACCCCGCGCCCGTCCGGGTCCGCACCCACGATCACCGGCTTGCCCTTGAGCGACGGGTCTTCCAACTCCTCCACCGAAACAAAGAAGGCGTCCATGTCCACGTGAAGAATTGAGCGATTTCCCGATTGAATCATTTTGCGATTGACCCCCAAACCCGCGACCCGAATTATGCCTGTTGGGGCGGAGCGGGAGGAGCCGTCAGGAGCGCCAACTGGCGCTGCATCTGCTCGAGCCGCTCGAGCAATTCGCGATGGCGCAGGTCATCGGGCGTGGGCTCTTTGCCGATAAAGGTCAGCGTGCCGCCGGTTTCGAGCACCACCTTTTCCACCTCGAGGAGCGACCCGAAGCCGTGGCGGCGCGCCGCGGCGGTGAGCTCCTCGAGCGTGATCAGCTCCTTGTTGAGGCGGCTGCGCTTCACCTTGCCCTTCTCGAAGATCACGTCGGGCTTGCCCTCGACCAGTTGAAAGAGCTTGGGGTGATGGTAGAGCGCGCGCAGCAGGATGTAGTCGAGCACCAGCAAGGAGGCGGCGCCGATCAGGCCGCCGGAAACCGAATTGTCGGCGCCGATGATAGCGGCCTGCACGGTGTTGGCGAGGGTGAGCAGCACCACCAGGTCAAAGGGATTTAGTTGCGCGAGCTCGCGCTTCCCGGCCAGGCGCAGCGCCACCACCAGAAAAATGTAGACGATGACGGGCCGCAAAACCTTTTCCAGCAGCGGCACTCCCAGCACAAACATGTCGGTCCAAATCCTGTGGTCCATGAACGCCTCCCGGTCCTGCCGATTGCGAGATTCTCAGACGGAGTCCCTGAAAGATTGAACGGCGAAATAGAGGAGAGGTCAAGCGGCAGGCGCGTCGGGGCGCTTCCGCGCGCTGATGACGCGCGGGATGCCGGCGTAGTCGGGGCGCACGGCGACGTCGCTCCAACCCTCGCCGAGCAGCGCCAGCACCGCGTCGCGCATGTTGTAGCCGATCTCGACCACCGCCGCGCCGCCCGGCCGCAGCAGGCGCCGCGTTTGCGGAAACAGCCGCCGGTAAATCTCGTCGCCGTGCTCCAGCCCGCCCCAAGCCAGGCGGGGCTCGAACTCCCGCACCTCGCGCTGCACGCTCGCGATTTCGGCGGCGCTCACGTAGGGGGGATTGGAAACCACAAAGTCGAAGGTGCCGAGGAAGTCGTCGTCGAGCAGGCGCGCGAGCAGGTCGGTTTCCAGGAACTTGACGCGCTCGGCCATCTGCAGGCGCTGGGCGTTGCGCGAGGCCACCGCCAGCGCGCGGCGCGAAAGGTCGGTGGCAAAAATAAGGGCGTGGGGAAATTCCGAAGCGAGCGCCAGGGCGATGCAGCCGGAGCCCGTGCCCACGTCGGCCACCCGCAGGCGCGCGGATTTCTCCAAGCCTTGCCGCGCCGCCAGTTCCAGAACCGTTTCCACCACGTGCTCGGTCTCCGGGCGAGGAATCAGAACTTCCGGCGTGACCTCGAAATCCAGGCCCCAGAATTCCTGGTGGCCGGTGATGTACTGGGTGGGCTTGCCGGTCGCGCGCTCGGCGACGGATCGCAGATACCGCTCGACGATCGCCGGCGGGAGTTCTTCCTCCGGGTGCGCGTGCAGGTAGGCGCGGTCGCGGTCGAGCGCGTGCATCAGCAGCAGCTCGGCGGCCAGCTGCGCCGAGGGCACGTGCTCGTGGAGCAGGCGGCCCAATCCTTCGCGAAGTGCTTCTCGAAGTTGCATGGGACAGAAGTCAGAAGCCGGAAGCCAGAATTCAGAATGCTGGCACCATCGGTCGTGCGACCCTCAAATTATAGCCGTCTTCGGAGCGACTTAGAGCTGGCAGCGTTGCAGCGCGGCACAAGCGAATCATCAACTTCTGGCTTCTGGCTTCTGACTCCTGTACTTACGCCGACACAGCGGCTTGCTTGAGCTTCTCGGCCTGGTAGTAGGCGACCAGCGCCTCGATGACGTCTTCGAGGCGGCCGTCCATGATGCGGTCGAGCTGGTGCAGGGTCAGGCCGATGCGGTGGTCGGTGACGCGGTTCTGGGGATAGTTGTAAGTGCGGATTTTCTCGCTGCGGTCACCCGAGCCCACCATGGAGCGGCGCTCTTCGGTGATCTGCTTCTGCTGTTCCTGGAGCTTCAGCTCGTAGAGGCGCGAGCGCAGGACGCGCAGGGCCTTGGCGCGGTTCTTGATCTGCGATTTCTCGTCCTGGCAGGAGACGATCATGCCGGTGGGCAGGTGGGTGATGCGCACCGCCGAGTAGGTGGTGTTCACCGACTGGCCGCCGGGGCCCGAGGAACAGAAGGTGTCGATACGGATTTCCTTGGGGTCGATCTCGATTTCCACCTCGTCGGCTTCCGGCATCACGGCCACGGTGACCGCCGAGGTGTGGATGCGCCCCTGCTGCTCGGTGGCGGGCACGCGCTGCACGCGGTGCACGCCGCTCTCGTACTTGAGCTTGCTGTAGACCTTCTGCCCTTCCACCAGCGCGATCACTTCCTTCAGCCCGCCGATGCCCGACAGCGACGAGGAGAGAACTTCCACCTTCCAGCCCTGCGCCTCGCAGTAGCGCGTGTACATGCGGAAGATGTCCTGGGCGAAGAGGGAGGCCTCGTCGCCGCCCGTGCCGGCGCGGATTTCCAGCACCACGTTGCGTTCGTCGTTGGGATCCTTGGGCAGCAGCAGCAGGCGCAGCTCTTCTTCCGCCTCGGCGCTCTGCCGCTCCAGGAGCGCCACCTCTTCGTGCGCCAGCTCCTTCAGGGCGGGGTCGGAAGCGGAATCCTCCACCATCGCGCGGGTTTCGACCAGGGACTTCTGGAAGCCTTTCCACTGGCGGAATTTATCCGTCACCTCGCGCAGTTCGGCGTGGGCCTTGGCGGCCTTCTGGTAGCGCGCCGTGTCGGCGAGCACCTCAGGCTGGCTCAGCTCGGCGGTCAACGCGTCGTAGCGCAACTCGATCTCGGCGAGTTTGTCAATAAAGTGCATGGTCTTCGGAATTCCGCCTGCCGCGCCGCGGGAATCTGCACCTGGGAAAAGCACTGGAGGGGCGGGGGTTTCCAGCCCGGCGCGGGGCGGATTCCCGGCTCTGAGAGCCCTTGCCCGTTCCTTCCCGCTCCGGCCCGCTGCTCTTTCAGCATACCCGCAAGCGCTGCGGGGTGTCAATTCAGGCGCAGGAAGGTTGATTTCTCCGTCTCCGGCGATATAATGCCCCCGTAACACCAATCACACACGGGGGTTGCCCCCCACAGGATATTCCCATGAGTGACTTGCCGCCTCGACTCGGGGACCTGGTTGACGATTATTGTCCGCGCTGCAAGCTGCTGCTCAACCATGCCATTGCCAGCATGGTGGAAAATCAGGTGGCGAAGGTGATTTGCCAGACCTGCCTGACCGAGCACGCTTTCCTGCACGGCAAGGAACGGAAAAAAGCTCCGGCGCGCACCACGCTGTTCGACCAGGTGGTGGCCGGCGCGGCGGACGAAGAGGCCGAGGAGCCCGCTGCGCCGCCCGCCAAGAAGAAGTCCGGCCACGTCGCCCGCTACATCTCCCGCCACAAGGGCAAGCCGCCCCACAAATCGCGCTGAGCACTCAGCGCCCGCCTCCCCCCAGAATCCGCAGGCGGTCGGGAGCCAGCAGCTCGTAGCGCGTGCCGCGCCACTCGATGCGCCGGCAGAAACCCGCCCACAGAAAATTCCAGAGCATCACCCAGGGAACCAGCGGCGTGAGCTGCCAGTAGCGGGCGCCGTAACGCTCGAGCGCCGCGCGCTCCTGGGGAAAGAGCTCGCGCGCCACCACCGTGCGAATCCTCCCCTTGGCCGCGCCCAGCACCCAGATGAGCAGCAGGTAGGCCGCCACCGCCGCGCGCGCGGGCCCCGTCTCCAATCCCAGGAGCACCATGCCCCACAACAGCGTCGCGCCGTAGAGCAGGTGCGCGGCCAGGCCCAGCCGCCACAGGCGCGGCGCATAGACGCGCGTAAGGATAATCTGGCGGTTGGACCAGGCGAGAAACTGGCGGAAGCTGGAGGTTTCGCGCGAGGCGACGAGGCAGCGCGGCTCGAAGCGGATGCGTCCGCCCGCCTGGCGCACGGCGCGGCGGAGCGCGTAATCGTCGCTCACCGTGCCCTGCCAGTGGCGCTCCGCCACTTGCAGGCGCCGGAAGTCGTCGGTGCGCACCGCCATCGAGCCGCCCCAGGCGAAGTTGTCCTTGTGCTCGCCCAGCAACGTGGCGATGGAAGTGTCCCAGGCGGCGCGCAACTGCGAAACCCAACCCGCGGCGGGAAGGTACCAGCGGAAACCGGTGCTCACCGTCACGCCCGAATCCCGGAGCGGCTCGACGAGCGAGCGCAGCCAGTCGCGCTCCGGACGCGCGTCGGCGTCGGCAAAAACCAGCACCTGCGCTTCCGGGCGCACCGCTTGGAGCCCGCACCGCAGGTTGTGAACCTTCTCGCCGCAATCGTCGGCGTGCCCCGCCACGCGCAGCGCCGCTTCCACGCCCGGCGCGGCCTCCGCCACGCGCGCCGCAACGAAAGCGTGCGCCGGATCCGATTCCTCCGCCACTACGAAAATCAACTGGTAGCGCGGATAATCCTGCCCCAGGTATCCGGCCAGGTTGGCGTCCAAACCTTCGTCCACACCTTTGATAGGGATAATGACGGCGGCGGGCGGCGTGAAGGCGCCGGGTGGGCGCCGGCGGCTGCGGCGCACGTAGGCGAGAAAGCGATAGCCGTCGCGCAGCGCCGCCACGCTCTGGATGAGCAGCAGCGCGGCGAGGACCAGAAAAATCCGCAGAGCCAAAAGGCAACCTCGTTCCAAATGTCGGCGGCAACGCCCGGCAGAAGCGCCAGTCTAGCACACCCGGCCGCAGCAGCACGGCGCCGGCGGTTGAGTTTTCCCTCGCCGCTTCGTATAGTCGTACAAGGTTCCCGAATGCTCGAAATGCTCCTGGCGGCGCTGGCGCTTTGGCTGTTGCTGGGAGCTTATCTGTTCTGGAACGCGCGCGGCGCCACGCTGCTGACTCCGGAAAGTCCCGCTCCCGCGGCGCCGCTGCCCGCGGTTTCAATTCTGATTCCGGCGCGCAACGAAGCCGCGGCGCTTCCCGCTTTGCTCGCCTCGCTTTTCGCCCTCGACTACCCCGACTACGAAATCCTTCTGGTGGACGATCACTCGACGGACGGCACGGGGCGGCTGGCCGAGGAGTGGGCGCGGCGCCCTGAAG
>JBJKQV010000140.1:0-15479 GCA_046704985.1 Terriglobia bacterium | reverse complement strand
CGGTGGTGATGGGCAACCGGACTCCCGGCCTGGAAAAGTGCGGCTGGCCGGTCACCTTAACCAACGACCAGGACGGGGTGGCGGAGGCGCTGGCGCGGTATCTGCCCGCCCCGGAGCCAACCCCGCCGGCGCCCGCCGCACCCCTAAAACCCTAGCCGAGCCGCGCTCACTTGACCAGAGGCGCCAGGCCCACCAGACTCAGCCCCGCCAGGAAGAAAATAAACATCAGCACCACCAGCAGCACAGCGCGCCGGTCGGCGCCGCGAAACTCCTTCCAAACGAAGACGCCCCAGATCGCCGCCACCATCGTGGCGCCCTGCCCCAGCGCATAGGAAGTGGCCGGCCCGACCATCTTGGCGTAAGAAGCCACAAAGTTGGTGATGGCGCCCACGCCCCAGATCAGCCCGCCCACGATTCCCCAGACGTGCAGCCGGAAAGAGCTCGAAAAGTAATCGCTCACGTTCACCGGCGGGCCGTTCACAGGACGCTTCATGAACCCGTAATTGAGCGGGAAGTTCGACACCGCCACGCCCAGGGCAAAGACCAGGGCTACGCTGTAGGGCGACAGGTGGTTGGGGCCGATCATCGCCTTGGCCACAAAGGGGTAAAAGACGCCCATCACCACGCCGCACAGCAGGCTGAGCACGATGCCCTTGCTCGAGACGTTGCTCCCGCCGGAGACGCGGCGGTACGCGAGAGCGTCAAAGACGATGGCGACAACCACCAGGAAGACTCCCACGAAGAGCAGCAGCGGGTTGCCGCGGGGATTGATCAGGTAATTGAGCGTCGAGCCGATGATGAGCGCCACGCCGATGCCGACCGGGACAGCAACCGCCATGCCGGCGATGGCAATGGCCGCCACCAGCAGGAGGTTGGCGATATTGAAGATCACGCCGCCCGCGAACGCCAGCGCCCAGACGCGCCCGCTAGCCTGCGCCAGGCTGTGAAAGAAGCTATCGGCGCTCGCCGGGTTGGTCATGCCGAAGGTCAGGCCCAGCACCAGCGCGCAGAGCAGAATGCCCCAGACGTAATCCCAATAAAAGAGCTCGAATCGCCAGGTTCCCGTCGCTTTCTGAGTGTTGGGCCAGCTTCCCCAGGAAAGCATGCTGAGGATCATGAGCACCAGCGCTACCGCGTAGGTTTCAGGAATGAACATGGTCGAATTCCTTTCCCGGGTCAAACTTTCCGGCCGGCCACGAAAGCGCGCAGGCGGGCGGCTCGGAAATGGACATGCAGCGACCGCTGTCCGCGGCAGGCGATCAGGCGCCGGCGCCGCGAACGGGTCTCGACATTCTACTCCTTTTTGCGCTCCGTGGGCCGCACTGTTCCCCGTCAGCTCCCCGCGGTTTCAAAAAACTGGCCCACCGCGGAGGTTCAGTGCTGTTCGATGACTTGTGTTCCGGGAGGAGGCTGGAACCTGAATCGCCCCGGAGTCCAGGGCACGTTGCGCCGGATATCGCTGAAGGTGAATTCCATCCGGCTGTGGTCGGAATAGACAATCACCAGGCGGTGGACGTCAAAGCCGGGGGTCATCTCCATGAGCACTTCATGGATCCCCGTGCGGTCGCCGTGCTTGGGAAAGGCGCGCAGCACGCGGTCGCCGGGAGCGGCGGGCGGCGTCCCCGGCGCGTCCTCGATTTTGGCGAAGAACTTCTTCAAATCGAGCCGGGATAGCAGCAGCCGGAAAGGCACGCGGTAGTCCTCGCTGCCCTTGAGGCTGGAAACGGTGGCCTGCTTTTCGTCGGGAACGTAGAGGGTGGCGCGCTTGCCGTCGGTGAGAAAGAGCTTGGGTTCGGGCGTGCGGTAATCCCAGCGCATGCGCCCGCCGCGGGCCAGCAGGACGGTTCCCGACTCGCGGCGCGTGCGGGCGCCCCAGTGGTAAATCTGCACAAAGTGCGCCTGCAAGCTGCGCACCTGATGGTAGCTGCCTTCCAGTTCGCGCACGAATTGCCCGACGGGAACAGCTTCGGCGCGCGGCCGGGGCGATTGTCCCAGAGCACTTCCCGCCCCCAGTGCGCAGAAAAGGAACGTCGCCACGAGAGCGCGAGCCGCCAAGGAGCTAAACGGGTCTTCAGGGGTGAACAGGAGCATGGGTTTCAGGAACCTTCAGATGCTGCAAGGCGGTGCGCGCCTGGGCGTTGAGCGGCTGCAGTTTCAGCACCGCCTCGTACTGCCGGATGGCGTCGGCCTTGCGGCCTTGCGCGGCATAAAGCCCGCCCAGTTTGAGAAGCGCGAAAACGTCGGCGGGGTTGAGCGCCAGGGCCTGCTGGAAAGCCTTTGCGGATGGCGCCGCCCCGGCGGCGCTCAGCAGGTAGATTTCCCCCAGCCCGTCGTAAGCAACGACGTTGGGAGCAATGGCCACCGACGCCCGGAACTGGCTTTCGGCTTCCTTCAGCCGCCCTTCGCTGAGATACAAGAGCCCCAGGCGGTTGTGGAGGTGCAGGTTGAGCGGCGACAGAGCCAGCGCGGTGCGCAGCTCCTTCTCCGCCTCGGGAAGCATCTTCAAACTCTCATACATCACTCCCAGGTTTAGATGCGGATCGGCGTAGTCGGGCCGCAGCTTGATGGCCTTGTGAAACATGACCACCGCTTCCGAGTAGCGATGCTCCTTCTGGTAGACCAGTCCCAAGTCGTTCCAGATGATGGGGCTGGTTGGAGCGGTTTCCAGGGCTTTGAGCCATTGCCGTTCCGCCTGCTTCAGTTCGCCCAGGTCGAAGTAGACGGCGCCCAGGTTCAAGCGAATGGGATAGGCTTCGGGGGCGGAGGCCAGAGCGGTAGTATAGAGGGTGAGTTCGTCGCGCCAGACACGGTTGCGCTTCACGATGCGCAGCACCGCCAGCGCGGCGAGAATCGCCAGCCCGCCCGCCAACCCCCGCCGCCACACCGGGCGCTCCAGGCTTTCCCACAGGCGCCGGATTCCCCAGGCCAGCAGCCAGCAGAATCCCATCGAGGGCAGGTAAAGGTAGCGTTCCGAAAAGGCGTTCATGGCCAGCCAGCGGGCGTTGAGCACCGGAAGAAGAGTGGCGAAAAGCCAGATCAGGCTGAACGACATCGGGCGGGCGCGGCGCCAGAGCCACACGAAAAGCCCCAAGCACAACAGCAGCGCCACCACGCCCAACAGGAATCCCGTGTCGAAAATGCTGGCGCTGCGATGGAAAGGATAGTAAAGCTGCAAGTGGACGGGCCAGAGCAGCTTTCCGACGTAGTGCCCCGCCAACGCCGCCGCCGAAAGGACTTCTTCATAGCGGGTCAGCCCCGGATGTTGCAGGACGGGCGCAAACTTGCCCAGAAAGTGCACGCGGAAAACCAGGTAGCCGGCCCAGATCAGCCACAGAAGGCCGTAGCGCTGGAGCTTGGCGCGCCAACCCGTTTCGGCCCGGTCAGGGCGATAGAAATGCTCGTAGAGCGTGGCCACCAGGGGCAGCATCAACGCCTGCTCTTTGGAGAGCAGCGCCAGAATGTAGCTCAGTGCCATGGCCGCCGAAAGCAGCGCGAAGCGCCTCCCCAAGCGCGCGGGCATGCTCATGAAAAGTCCAAAAGTCAGCAAGAAAAAGAAGGCCACTTCCAGCTCGGTGACCGATGCGATCCAGGCGACCGCCTCAGTGTGCGCGGGATGAAGGGCAAAGACGAGGGCGGCCAGAAACGCCACGTCGCGCCTCCCGAACAGGCGACGTGTCACCTCGAACAGCAGGCAGACGACTGCGGCGTTAAGCAGCAAGCTGGCCAGGTGGAAGCCGGCGGCCGAGGCGCCAAAAAGCCGGTAACAGAGCATGTAGCCGAGGCTCATCACCGGGCGGTAGTAGTTGGTAGCCCCCGCCGCACCGACGTAGGACCAGGCGCTGGTGGTGAAAATGGCCCGCAGGTGCGAGAAGCTGAGAATGTAGGGGTTATTCAGAACCTGCGTCTTGTCGTCGTAAACGAAGCCGTTGGAGAGGATATTGAGGTAGGGCACCAGCGACGTGAAGACGAGCAGCACCAGCACGCGAGGCGTGGAGAGCTCAAACGGCGCCGCACTTTGATCTTCACGCATCAAAGACCAAGGGTAAGGTGTAAAGGGTCAGGGGTAAAGGGTAAACGGCAAAGGGCAAGGGATAGGGGACGGAGCCCGAGAAATGAATCTCTCTTCGTTAGCCTTCAACCTTTAGCCTTTACACTTTAGCCCCTGCCGTCGCCCTTCTGCTCCTTGGTAATTCGACGAGAGGTATGGGTCAGTCTATTCCAGCATGTACGCCTTGATTTGGGTTTTGGGGCCGAGGGACGCCTTGCCGCCGGGGCCCACGACGTAGGCGGCTCCGGTGGGGTCAGCGGGAATGCCGCGCAACAGGCCGGCGGCCACCAGTTGGTTGAGCCGGGTGGCGGGGTGGCCGGTGCGGGTGCGGTACTCCTCCAGCAGACGGTCCAAGGCCTTCATGTCCTCGCTGGCTTTGAGGGCCAGCAGGTGATCGGCGGCGCTCTTGCGCACCTGCGGGCTCTGGGCTTCGCGGTAGACCTCGGTCCACAACAGGCGGGAGGTCCTAGCCTCGCCGCCTTTGGCAGCCACCATGGCCGCTGCGGTCTTCATCCAAATGGCCGCGCCGTGCTGCTTGCTGCCCGTCTCGAAGGCTTTGACGGCGGCCTTGTAATCTTTCAAATCCCAGTAATTTACAAACCCCACGTCCTGCCAAAAGCGCCAGTAGTCGGGATTGGCGGCGATGCCGCGGTGGAGCAATTCCAAAGCCTGGCGGGGCTCGCCGGCGCCCTCGGGGGGCTTGGCGGAAAGGAAAATAGCGCCAAAGCGGTAGGCGATGATGAGGTGCGGGTCGAGCTCGGTGGTCACGCGCAGCAGCGGTCCCAGCAGGTCGTAACGCACGTCGCGGTGCAATTGCTTGCGGCCGTAGTACTGCACGGCGCGCGTCCAGTAAATGTCAGCCAGCAGTCCGGAGTTCCCCAGGCTCATGGCGCGCAGGACGTTGCCGGAAGGCAGGTAGAGGGCCTCCTCGATGGGCGCAAAGTAACCGCGCTGAGCGTCGATCGCCCTCTGCACGGGGAAGGCCGCCGCCAGGCCGGCCGCCAACAGCACCCACCAGATGAGCCGCGCGGGCTTGCCCCGCGGTGCCGGACCAGCGCTCATTTGAACTCCCGCTCCTCGAAAATCAGAACGGCCGCCGAAACCAGCACCACCACGTAGAGCAAGGCGTAGAGGGAATTGGAAAGATAGAGCTCGGGAGAGATGGCGCGGCCGTGGGCGGTGCGGGCGATGACGTCGAAGTCGCTGAAGTTGGGCAGCAGGTAATAGATGGCCGCGGTCAGCTTGCTCACCAGCGCGCTGTGCGTTTCGGTGCCCAGAAAGCGGATGTCGCTTAAGAAGTGGCCGATCACGTAGACGCAGAAGGTGAAGACGGCAGAGAGGACGGGCGTCGAGATGCTGGAAAACAGCAGCGCCACCCCCACCACCAGGGCCAGTTCGAGAAGGATGAAGTAGATGGCGCCCAGGGGGCGTAGGTCTTCGCGGCCCAGGCTGCGCTGTTGGTACAGAAGCGCCAGGTAGAATCCCGCCGTCATCACCGCAGTGTTGATGAGCAGGGTGAGAAGCAGCCCCAGGTACTTGCCGACGATGAATTCGGCGCGGCGCACGGGCTTGGAAAGGATGCTGAAGACGCTGCGTTTGTCGATTTCCTTGTAGACCAGCCCGATGCCCACGAAGATGGCGATCAGCAGGCCGAAAACCGAAATTGAGCTGAGCCCCAAGTTGATGAGGATGATGCGCTCGATGCCCACCGAGATGTGGCCGAGCACGATGGCCGCCCCGATCATGAGCAGCGCAAAGGCCACCAGGTTGTAGAGCACCCGCTCGCGCATCGCCTCTTTGAAGGTATGAACGGCGATAGAGCCCACGCGGCGAATCATCGGGGCACCTCGCCTGCTCCCGCTTCCGGGAACGCCGTGGCGGTGGGGTTGACACTGCTCAGACGCGCCAGGAAGTAGTCTTCCAGCGACATCTTAACGGGATTGATGGAGACGATGCGGGCGCCGGCGTCCAGTACCTTGCGGATGACCGCGGGGACTTCCGCCTCTTCGCGCACGCTGATGCGCACGCGCTCGCCGGTGCGCACGTGGGAGTGGGCGTCGTGGCGCAGCGCCTCCAACAGCGCGGCGGAGGGAGCTTCGATCACCATCTCCGTGGCCGCCACACCGACGCTCAGAATCTCGCGCAGCTCGCCGCAGCCCAGCAGCCGCCCCTGGTTGAGGATGGCCACGCGGTCGCAGAGGGTTTCGGCGTCGGAGAGGATGTGCGTGGAGAACAGGATGGTCTTGCCTTCCTCGCGCAATTCCAGGATCAGGTCGCGGACTTCCCGGCGGCCCAGCGGGTCGAGGCCCGACATGGGCTCGTCCAGAATCACCAGGTCGGGGTTGTTGATCAGCGATTGGGCAATGCCCAGGCGTTGCACCATGCCCTTGGAGAATTTGCGCAGCGGGACGTCGCGCGAAGCCTCCAAGCCCACGCGCGCGAGCAAGCGCGAGGCGCGCGCCTGGCGCTCGCCGGCCGGCACCCCGAACAGCGACCCGGCGAAATTCAGAAATTCCTCCGAGGTCAGGTGGTCGTAGAAATAGGGGTTTTCGGGAAGAAATCCGACGCGCGCGTGGGCGCGCAGGTCGCCGAGCGGCAAGCCGTACAGGCGGGCACGGCCGGAGGTGGGAAAAATCAGCCGCAGGAGGAGCTTCAGGGTGGTGCTCTTCCCCGCCCCGTTGGGACCCAGAAGGCCGAAGACTTGCCCTTCCTGAATTTGCAGGCTCAGGCCGTCCAGGGCACGCTTGGCGCGCCGCCGCCAGAAACCGATCGGAAAATCCTTGGTGAGGGCCTCAGTTTCTACCGCAAACATGGCCGCGGGCTCTGCTCCCCATTAGTATCCCGCGAAGGCGCGTGCGCATTCGCTGACCCACAATACAACTATAAGATAACTCGCGCCAAAAAGTTAAGCATCACCTCCCGAGCGCAGCCGCGCGCCGGCCGCCGCTCCTGCGGCCTGCGCCGGCGGGCCAGCGGAGCGAGCTTCAACGCCCTACGGGAGAATCCGTAGGGCCCGCGTAGGTGGCGGGATTCTGGCGGATGACTCCGGAAGCATCGGTGTAATAGAAGATTCCCCCGCCGACTCCTCCGGAAGGATTGGCCACAACCTGGTAAGAGGTGACCACCGGGCAAGTACCGCCGGTCATCGTTCCGTCGTCGGGACCGGGAGAGGGGGGGCAAGGCACGTAGAAGAACCTGTAGCCACTCTTGTTGCCGGTACCCAGGATGGGATCGATCAAACCTGCATTGTTAATCGAGAACGGTTCGGTCCCGTCCAGCGACGACAAGCTGATGCTGAAGCCTGTATTGTAAGTCGAAGCGTAGGTAATCTCTGCGGTGGTAATCGTCCGCATGGCCCCCCCCGCCGCAGCCTGGTTGGCCGCCTGGCGGGACTTCAGAAGGCTGGGAATGGCAATCGCGGCAATGATCAAGATGATCGCCACAACAATCAGGAGCTCAATCAACGAAAACGCCGCTGCCGGGGCTAGCCCCATGCGCGCCTTGAAAAAAGAACTGACGTGAGTCACTTCGTCACCTCCCGACGGAATGTCCTTCGGGTGAGGAACGCAACACCACCTACCGTAGGATGAGCATTTCCAGCGCCAAACCCGGACGTGAAGAGGCCGCCCAGGTCGCCTATGGGACTCGGATTGTTTTCAATCGGATAGAGCGCCGGAGGGCAATGCCGAACAGTTGCCCTGTCGAATCGAGATGGCCCTAGCTGACAAATCGCGTCCAGCCCGGCCGCAAAACCTGCGGTCAAAATGAGCAGGGGGAACCTCACGGTTCCCCCTGTCACAAAAACCACCTTCACCCAGGCAGCCATCTAGCCAGCCAAGGGGTTGTCGGTCGAGGTGGCGGTGGTGGACGTGTTCTGGCGGATCACGCCGGAAGCGTCAGTAAAGTAGAAGTTGCCGTTACCGACGCCGGCGAGAGGACTTGCCGTAATCGTGTAGGCATCGACGCGATAGCTGACGCCGCTGCCGGTCGGAGTGGAGCTGTAAACGAAGCTGTATCCACTCTTCACACCGCTGGCCAGAGCGTTGTCAATCAAGCCAGCCGAGTCGGCCGTCGAGGGCGTCACGTCCTGGTGATCGAGCTGATCGAGGTTCATGCTGAACCCGGTGCCGTACGTGGAGGCGTACGTCACTTCCGAAGTGTTGATGGTGCGAAGCGAACCCACGGCCGAAGCCTGCTGGGCTGCCTGCCGGGACTTCAGAAGGTCCGGGATGGCAATCGCCGCGATGATCAGAATGATCGCCACGACGATCAGCAACTCGATCAACGAAAAGCCCTTTGCCTTCCTTCTCATCATGAAAGAATTCCTCCTTGAGAGTCTGCCTCTTCTGCGTGCAGGGCTGCGAACTCACCGGTACACATTGCACGTCGCGTTCCATAGCCAGCAAACGAGGAAAATGACACCCTACAACTTTGTCATTTACCTTCAACAACATACAAGACAATCTCGGCCGTTTGTGATTCGTGAAAGGGTGGTGCCCAGTGCCCATGCCAGTTTATGTCGTCATAAGCTGACAAAATATGTCATCCTGAGGGCAGGCTAGGGCCACAAGCGGCGAGCAAGCAGTGAATCGCAGGGCCTCCGCGGGATTGCATTCCCTGATACTCGGTTGTATCGTGTCGCTGTATTGGGCGGCAAGATTTGAAATGGCGAGCGAACAGGAGCACAAAGGCCTCAACTTTCCCCTCATGGACATTAAGGCAGCAACCCCGCAAGCAAGCGAGCCGCAGCGTCAGCATGAAGCCAGCCTTTGGCAGCAGCCCATGGTCCAGGGGTTGATGCTGGTCATCATTCTCCTTTTGACCTTCGCGGCGTATACCCCCACTTTGCAGTACCAATTCGTGAACGACGACCAGGGGCAAATCGTCAACAACCCAGCCGTCCAGTCCTGGGTGTACTTTCCGGAGTATTTCGCCAAGCAGGTGTGGGGAGGCGTTCTGCCGCACTTTGCGGGCAATTACTACCGGCCGGTGTTCTTGATATGGCTGCGCCTGAATGACGCGGTTTTTGGACTGCACCCCTGGGGCTGGCACCTGACGACCGTCCTCCTGCACCTGCTCGCCACCTTGCTGGTATTCTTCCTGGCGCGCCGCCTTCTCCACGACCCTTTCACAGCAGGAGTGGCCGCAATTCTGTTCGGGCTGCATCCCGTCCACATCGAAGCCGTCACCTGGATCTCGGGGGTTACGGAACCCTTGCTGGCGGTCTTCTTCCTCCTGGCGTTTTTGTGTTACCTCCGTGGTCGCGAGGCTACGGAACACCGGTCACGATGGAAGATTCTTTCCCTCACCCTTTTTGTGTTCGCTATCTTCGAAAAAGAGACGGGAGTTATCTTTCCCCTGGTGGTCTTCGCTTACGAATGGTTCTACCCCCCTGACGATCGCAGGGACCTGGAGTGGACAGCGCTCCTGCGGCGCGGCGTCGGCGCGTTGAAGTCCACCCTCCCTTATTTTGTTCTGATCGTTCCCTATCTCGCCGCGCGCATCTACGCGCTCAAGGGGTTCAGCCACCCCCAGACCAACCTGTCGGTCCCGACCATCTTGCTGACCCTGCCTTCCCTGCTCATTTTTTGGGTCCGGCACGCGGTTTGGCCGGCGGGGCTGAGTACTTTCTACAATACGCACACGATCACCCAGCTCGCCTGGGGAACCTTTGTGCTTCCCGCGCTTGCGCTACTGCTGCTGGCCGTGCTGGCCATCGCCGCGGCGCGCCGCTCGCGGGAAGTCTCCTTCGCCCTGGCGTGGATGATCATTCCCCTCCTGCCGGTTCTGGACATTCGCGTCTTCGTGAAGAACGACTTTGCCCACGATCGTTATCTCTACCTTCCCTCCATCGGGCTGGTCATCCTGGCGGCGATGGCCTTGCGGCGCCTGACGGCGGGGAAACAGGTTGGGGGCATCCCCGTGGCTCAGGCCGCCATCCTCGCCGTGTTGACGCCCCTGATGATCTTCGGAGTCGGCCGGGAAGGCGCCTACTTTGCCAACGAACATGTGTTCTACGCCCACTGCGCGCGCATGGCGCCGGAGAACCGCATTGCGGTCACCGACTACGCCGCGGACCTCGGCCAGCGCGGCCGCTACGCCCAAGCCCTGCCCCTGCTGAAAGGCGTCGTGAAGCGCGAGCCCGACTTCTGGTTCGCCCGTTACAACCTGGCCTTGACCTACTATCACCTCGGCCAAATGCCCGCTGCGGAGGAATCCTTTCTGCGCGCCATCCGGCTGCGGCCTCAGGTCGCGGACCAATATCTCTACTTGGGCCTGGTGGAACTAAAAACCGGGCGCACCCGTGAAGCCGAAGACTCCATCCGCTACTCCCTGCACCTCGACCCGCGCAATTTCGGGAGCCATTTTGCCCTGGGGGTGATCTTGAAAGGACAGGGCGATTTGGCAGGGGCGCGGCGCGAGTTCGAGGCGGAGCTGGCCAATTACCCCCGCGAGACCGCCGCACAGCAGCAAATCGAGGCCCTGCGTTAACCGCCGGCGCCCCTCCGCGGCGGCGCCGGGAGGCACAGTCCGGCGCAAGGCGCTCAGATATTGTATTTCTTAGCCAGATGGCGGAAGGAGCGGTAGGACATGTGCAGGAGTTCGGCGGCGTGGGTGCGAACGCCGCCGGCGGCACGCAGGGCTTCGGTGAGATAGCCCTTCTCGATCTGCTGGATCTGCGCCTCAAAATTCAGTCCCCCGCTGGGGAAAGAGGCCGGCAACGCTACTCCGGGGGCGCTCTCTACGGGGACGGCGCCGCGCACCGCTTCCGGAAGGCTCTCGGGGCGCACGCGCCCGTCCTGCTCGCCGCCCACCGCCACGGCGCGCTCGATGGCGTTCTCAAGCTCGCGCACGTTGCCTGGCCAATGATACTTTTCGAGCAACGTCAGGGCCGGGGGCTCGAAGTCGCGCAGGGGCTTGCCGATCTGCAAGGCGAACTTGCGAAGAAAGTGGCGGGCCAGGGGCTCGATATCCTCGCGCCGCTCGCGCAGCGGCGGGACGTGCACAGGAATCACGCTCACACGGTAATAAAAGTCCTCACGAAACTTCCCCTCATGCACCATGCTCTGCAGGTGGCGGTTGGTGGAGGCGATCAGGCGCACGTCCACCGGGACGTCCACCGTGCCGCCCAGCGGCCGCACCTTGCGCTCCTGCAGCACGCGGAGCAGCTTGACCTGCATGCTGGGGCTGGTTTCGCCGATCTCGTCCAGAAACAGCGTCCCCTGATCGGCCGATTCGATGATGCCCTTCTTGGCGGTGTCGGCGCCGGTGAACGCCCCTTTGAAGTAGCCGAACAATTCGCTCTCCAGCAAGGTTTCGGGAAAGGCTCCGCAGTTGATGGAAACGAAGGGCTGCTCGCGGCGCGTGCTGGCTTCGTGGATGGCGCGCGCCACCAGCTCCTTGCCGGTGCCGCTTTCGCCGGTAATCAGCACCGTGCTCGAGGTAGGAGCGACGGTGCGCACCATTTCCAGGATGTCCTGGATCTTGCGGCTCTGGCCGATGATGTTGTTCTGGGCGAAAAGGCGCAGCATCTCGCGGCGCAGGCGGGCGTTCTCTTCGCGCAGCGCCAGATCCTCCAGCGCTCGCGCTACCACCAGCTTCAGTTCCTCCACCAGCTTGTCGGTCTTGATGACGTAGCGGTAGGCGCCCAGGTTGAGCGCCTGGATGGCAGAGGTGAGAGTGGGCACGGCAGTGATGAGGATGAAGGTCGCGGAACTCTTTCCGGCGCGGGCGTGCTCCAGCAGCTCGACGCCCGTCAAGTCGGGCATGCGGATGTCGGAGATGATCAGGTCGTAGACCTGGGAGTCGATCTTAGTGGCCGCCGCCCGGCCGCTGGAAACCGTCTCCACCTGAAAGCCTTCCTTGCGAAAGGCGATCTCCAGCAACTGGCAAAGCGATTTCTCGTCGTCCACCACCAGGATACGGGTCATGACCTTGTCCAATCCGGCCGCGGGGGCCGTTGGCAGTTTACACCAACAGCGACTGCGCGGGGTCGCGCGGCAGATCGATCAGGAAGCGCGCTCCCCGGCCGGGCTGCGATTCGACGCGAATCCGCCCGCGGTGTCCGTTCACGATCTGGTACACGATGGCGAGTCCCAGGCCGGTGCCGTTGGAGAATCCTGATTCGAAAGGCTCGAAAACCTTCTCCAGTTGAGCGGGCGTGAAGCCGGTGCCCGTGTCGGCCAGAATCACCTTGACGGCGGCGGCGTCGGCCTGAATCTCCGCCGTGAGCGTGCCACCTTCGGGCATAGCCTTCAGGGAATTATCACAGATGTTCCAGAAGACCTGCCGAACCTTGTCGGCGTCGGCCAGCGCCAAAACCAGCTGACGGGGCAGGCGGCGCTCGATGCGGTAGCCGGGCCCGAACAGCGGGTGGTGCTCCAGCAACACCAGAGTCTCCTCGAGCAGGTTGGCCAGGTCCACCTCGCGAAACTCGAAGCGCTGGTCGGGCGAATAAGCCAGAAAATCGTTGACCAGCTTGTTGAGGCGCTCCGACTCGCGGGTGACGATGTCCAACAGCTTCTCTTCGTCCTCGTCCCACTTGGCCAGCCCGCGCAGCAAGCGCACCGAGCCGGCAATGGAGGCCAGCGGGTTGCGGATCTCGTGCGCGATGCCCGCCGAAACGCGCCCCAAAGTGGCCATGCGGTCCTTGGCGCGATATTCCGCCTCGCGGCGCTTCTCGTCCGTGAGGTCGCGGAAATTGTACACGTAGCCCACCGGACCTTCCTCCGGCACCTCCAGCGGGGAAGCGGAGACTCCCAGCACGCGCGGCTGGCCGTCGGGATGGAGGTAGGTGACCTCCTCAGGCTCCTGGGCGACCGGCCCTTCCCCGCCCAGGCTGGGAAAAACCCCGGCGCCCGATTGGCCCAGAAATTCCCCCGGCTGCCGGCCGAGGATCGCCGCCCCGGCAGGGTTGAGCTCGCGGATGGTGCCGCCCAGATCGGTGGTGATCAAGCCGTCGTGCATGCTGCGGATGATGTTCTCGTTGTAGGCCTGGAGGCTGGCCACCTGGCCGCGGCGCGTGCGCAGCTCGGCGCCCGTCTTGCGCAAGCTCTCGGCCAAGTAGCTGGAAAGGTAGGCGACCGCAAAGAAGCCGAAAAGGCTGGCGAAAATCTTGACCTGCAAGGTTCCCAGGTCGACGGGCAAGGTGGAGAAAGTGGCAAGCGCGCCGAGGGCCGGATAGCGGCTCTCAATGCCCGGATAAAGGCTGGGCATGTAGGCCATCTCCAGGCACGAACCCATAAAGACGAAGCTCACCGCCGCCACCAGAAACACGCTGGCGCGGGGCAGCAACACGCTGGCCAGAATGATGGTAACCAGATAGAGCGACAGGTAATGGCTCTCCAGGTCGCCGGTCACGTGCACTACAGCGGTGATGATGACGATGTCGGAATAGAGCTGCAGATAAGCCTGCAGCAGGTAGTCGCGGCTCAGTTGGTTGTAAATCAGGTAGAAGAGGCCGACCGTCAGCCAGAGGACGACCACAATGCCCAGGTATTTGATGGAAGTGAGATTGGAAGGACTGGGGACCAGCACCCGGATGGCATAATCGATGGCAAAAACCAGAGTGATGATGACGAACCGGATCTTGATGACCCAGGGCAGCCAGGTATTCAGCTCTTCCGAGTATTGCATGGACACGGTTCCGAAGATTATAAACAGCGCCCCAACTCAAAACAAGCGCCGGCCGTGCCGGGCGGGTCAATCGGGGGCCCAAACAAAAACGCCTTCCGTCCCGCCTCAGCGGGACGGAAGGCCGTTGTCAAGCCACGGGCGGGCGTTCTAACCTCCCGCCAGTTTGCCGATCAAGGTGAACAGCGGCAGGTACATGGAAATGACCACGCCGCCCACCACGATGCCCAGGAAGAGAATGATCATGGGCTCCATGGCGGTGAGCAAGTCGCCCACCGCGGCGTCCACTTCGTCCTCGTAGAAGTCGGCCACCTTCTGGAGCATGGCATCGAGGGCGCCGGTCTGCTCGCCGACCCCGATCATCTGCACCACCATGTTGGGGAAGACCCCTGTCTCGCGCAAGGGGTCCACGACCGTACGCCCGGCTTCCACCGCCTTGCGCACGTCCAGGATGGCCTTCTCGATGACCGCGTTGCCGGCCGTGTGGGCGGTGATGTTCATGGCCTCGAGCATGGGCACACCGCTGGTAATCAGGGTACCCAGGGTGCGGGTGAAGCGCGCCACGCCGATCCTCTGCATCAGGCTACCCAGCAGGGGAATCTTCAGGATCAGGCGGTCAATGACCATGCGCCCGTTGGGAGTACCGTAATACTTCTTCAAGCCGAAGACCGCCAGCGCGCCCACGATGATCAACGGCAGGGCGAACATGCCGATGGCGTTCGACAACCCGATGACGATGCGCGTGGGGAGCGGCAGGGTAACGCCCAAGCCCGCGAACAGGGTGGCGAAAATGGGCACCACCTTCCAAAGCAGCAGGAAGATCACACCGCCGGCGATGGCGATGACGGCGACAGGGTAAATCAACGCCGATTGCACGGCTCGCTTCAGCTTGACGTTCTTCTCAATCCAGGCGGAGAGGCGCTGCAGAATGGTGTCCAGAATACCGCCCGTCTCGCCGGCCTCAATCATGTTGCAGTAAAGGTCGTCGAAGACTTTGGGGTACTGGCGCAGGGACGTGGCCAAGGTTGCTCCGCCTTCTACCGACGAGCGCACGCCGGTCAGGATCTTCGCGAACGCCTTGTTCTCCTGCTGGCTGGACAGAATCTCCAGGCACTGCACAAGCGGCAACCCGGCGTCGATCATGACCGAGAACTGCCGGGTGAAGACCGCCAGTTCCTTGGGCTTGACCTTGCCCACCACCTTGGGCTTGGGGACGGCGATTTCCCGCCCCTTCTCCAGGATGCGGGTTGGGGTGATCTGCTCGCGGCGCAGCAGGGCGTCGAGCGCTTCGCGGCTGGGGGCCACGCGCGTGCCGGCCACCGCCTCCCCGGTGCGTGACATTCCTCGGAATTCGAACTGTGGCATAGCCTTGTACCTCCCTCGAATCCCTCGCGGTCCGCGGCGGCCCCTCACCTGCCGCGCTCCGCGGGCGGGATTAACGCCTCATCGGAGTATAGGCCGTGCGGCTGCTGGGAGCGCCTGGCGCGCCGCGGTTGATCATATCCTGCAATTCGTCGGCGTTGCTGGAGCGGAGCAGGGCCATCTCCAGCGTGATCTGCTTCTGCTGATAGAGCGTGTAGAGAGCCTGGTTGAAGGTCTGCATTCCGAACTTGTCCTGCCCGGATTGCATGGCGGAGTAAATCTGGTGGATCTTGTCCTCACGGACCAGGTTGCGGATAGCGGGGTTGGGAATCAGGATTTCCATGGCCATAACGCGCCCCCGGCCGTCGGGCTTGGGCAGCAGCGACTGGCAAAGGATGCCTTCCATCACCAGCGAAAGCTGGGCGCGGATCTGCGC
>JBJKQV010000139.1:0-10205 GCA_046704985.1 Terriglobia bacterium | reverse complement strand
CGAGGTTGCTTAGTCGCCGCCGAAAAGGTTGGGACGGGCGAGTGAAGGAAGGTGTTGCCGGTCAACGGTGTAATTCATGCCTATTTCCGCTTCCAGCGCGTGCCGGATTTGGTGTCTTCCAGCGTCACGCCGGCTTTGGCCAGTTCGTCGCGAAGGGCGTCGGCGCGGGCAAAATCGCCTTGCCGCCGCGCCGCTTCACGCTCGGAAATCTGTTTCTGAATCTCTTCGTCGCTCAGGGTTTCGACCAGCACCGCGGCGCCGGACGCCTTGCCGCCCACGGCTTCGGCCTGGGCGGCCGGGCGCGCGCCGGCTGCCTGCATCATGCCCAGCTCGACGAGCTTGGCGTGGTCGTGGTCTTCCAGCACCGCAAAGACGCGGTCCCAGCGCTCCAGGACGTCGAGGAAGGCGGCGGCGTCGCCGGCGCGGAACTCCCCCTTGTCCATGGCCGTGTTGCCGTCGCGCACCAGGTTGAAAATGGCCGCCAGCGCCTCGGCGGTGTTCAGATTGTCGTCCAGGGCGGCTTCAAAATCGCCCTGCGCCTGCCGGGCGCGCGCCTCGAGCGCCTTATTTTCGCCCGACGGAAACTTCTCTTCCCTTAGCCGGAAGCGGAAGTTGCGCAGCCGCTCGAGCGACTGCTGCGCCTGGTGAAGCCCTTCCAGGGTGAAGTTGAGGGGCTTGCGGAAGGGCACCGAGGCGAGCAGGTAGCGGATGGCGGTGGGCCTGTGTCCTTTTTGGATAAGGTCGCGCAGGGTGTAGAAATTCCCGAGCGATTTGGACATCTTCTCGCCGTTCACCACCAGGTGGTCGGAGTGCAGCCAAGTGCGGGCGAAGGGTTGATCTGTCGCCGCCTCGCTCTGCGCGATCTCGTTCTCGTGGTGAGGGAAGATCAGGTCGCTACCCCCGGAATGGATGTCGAAGGTCGCGCCCAGGTACTTCATGGACATCACCGAGCACTCGATGTGCCAGCCCGGGCGGCCCGGCCCCAGGGGCGTTTCCCAGAAGGGCTCGCCTTCCTTGGCGGCCTTCCAGAGCACGAAGTCGCGCGCGTCGGCCTTGTCGTACTTGTCGGTGTCCACGCGCGCCCCGGCCCGCATCCCGGAGAAATCGCTCTTGGAGAGCTTGCCGTAGTCCTTGAATTTCTCGACCTTGAAGTAAACCGAGCCTTCGCTCTGGTACGCGTAGCCCTTCTCGAGGAGCGTCTGAATTAGGCTCACCATGTCGTCAATGTGCTCGGTGGCGCGCGGCTGGATCTCCGGGGTCTCCATGTTGAGGAGCTGCCGGTCAACCTCGAACGCGCGGATGAACTGGTCGGTGAACTCGCGCAGCGGCATGCCCGCCTGGTTAGAGGCGCGGATAGTGTTGTCGTCCACGTCGGTGAGGTTCATCACGTGCAGAACCTCGTAGCCTCGGTACTTCAGGTGGCGGCGCAGGACGTCCTGGAAGACGAAGGTGCGGTAGTTGCCGATGTGCGCGAAGCCGTAAACGGTCAGCCCGCAGGTGTACATGCCAACCCGGTTGCCGTGCAGCGGGCGGAATTCCTCCACTTGGCCGCTCAGGGTGTTGTAAAGGCGGAGAGACATAATGGCACGCGCCGGTCCGGGAATGACTGACCATCCATCTTATCGGCCCCGCTGAAACAAGTCAATGAAAGGCCCGGCGGCGCTGCCCTTGTAGCGCTGCCCTTCAGGGCAGCACAAGGTGGCCTCGGCCGTAAGCCCGGGGATAGGCGCCAGTCTGCCGACCGGGCGGTAAGTTGCGCGTTCGAGTCAAGTCCCATAGAATGAGCGAACGTCTTTTGTGAGGCTGAGGGTTGAAGTCGCTAAAGGCTTTTTCCAAAAAACTGGCCACCATCCTGGCCGCTTACGGAGGCTGGGGACTGTTTGGGGTGGCGCTGCTGGACTCGGCAGGCCTGTCCATGCCGGGAGTCAAGGACCTGCTGCTGATCTACCTCAGCGCGGCGCACCCCTGGCGCGCCTGGCTTTACGCCCTGGCGGTGGCGTTGGGGACGTCGCTCGGGTCGCTGGTGATTTACTCCTTCGGACGCTCGGGGGCGCGGCTGTTCGGGCGCAAGCCCTCGCGCGAAAACGTCTCGCGCGCCAAGCGCTGGCTGTCGGAGAACGACTTCCTCACCGTGGTGGTGGCCTCGCTGATTCCTCCCCCCTTGCCCTTCAAACCCTTCCTGCTAGCCGCCGGGGCGCTGCGCATCAAGGTTTGGCGTTTCGCTCTGGCAGTGCTGGTCGGCTCGATGCTGCGCTTCGGCGTGGAGGCGTGGTTCGGTGCGCGTTACGGGATCGGCGGCGAAGAGTATCTGAAGAAGAATTTCATCTGGATTTTCCTGGCGTTTCTGGTGATCGTGGGCGGACTGACCTTTCTCTATCGCCAGTTCCGCCGAACCCCGGCGGAAGCCGCGCCTTCCCAGCCGCCGGCTAGCGGCGGTCCTGATGTGAAGTCTTGAATCTCCCCGTAAAGCTGAACGCCTGCGAGAGCACGCGCAGGTTCTTGTCGAGCGTGAAGCGGGCGACAAAGCCCTGGCGGCGCGCGCTGAGCGAGGCAAAGCGCAGGTCCTGAAGGGTGACCACGTACCCGTGCTCGGTCTCTTCGACCTTTCCCCATGGAAAGCGCGCGAAGTCGAGAAAGATCCGCCCGGTGCGCGAGTTCTCGGCCGCCTGGAGCGGCGGCGAAGGCTCCGGCTTGAAGAACACCCGCTGGTGCTCCAAATCCACGTCGTCGGCTAGGGCGTTGACCTCCAGCAGGTGGTAGGCGTTGTCGGTTTCCACGACGCCGGTCCAATCAAAGGGATTGGCGGGGTGCGGGAAGGCGCCCGCGCGAAGGGCGTCCTGTTGGTTGTAGAGGTGCGCGTTGAGCATGCCCAGGGCGCGCCCGTGGGCCAGGTCGCGCAGCCCCCAGAGCATCCCCATCAGCAACAGCGCCACCGCCGCCCCGCGCTGGTACCCCGGCTTGCGCGCTCCCACCTCCTCGGAAATCATCCGGAAAAGCACCGGCAGGCAAAGCCCGCCGAGCAGAATCACCAGCAGCAACGGGTCAATGATGAACATGATGTTCCAGGCGTACCAGTGGCCGGAGAAGGGTAGGAAGAGGCGGACGCCGTAGGAGTTGGTGAAGTCCATGAATACGTGTCCTTCGACGGCCAGGAAGGCGAGCGCGCACAGCCAGGGCAAGTTGAGCGCCGGGGAGCCGGGTTTGGGAGGCTTGGCGCGCCGCCCCAGGGCGTAAACGACCGCGGCGAGAAAAGACGCGAGCACGGCCGCACCCAAGAGTGAATGGGTGATCCCGCGATGGTATTTCAGGTAGTCGGCGGTTCCCCAGAAGCGCGAAACGCTGTCCAGGTCGGGCAGGTTGGAGCCGATGACCAGCGTCCAGGCGGCGTAGCGCGTCTTGCGCTTCAAGCCCACCTGCGCCAGCGCCAAGCCCGTCAGCGTGTGGGTGAGGTTGTCCATGTCGGCGCCGGCAGCGGCCGGCCCGGCGGCCGCTGCCGTGAGGAGATTCTAACCCAAATTTCCGCCGCTTCAGGGAAGCAGCACGGTGAGCGCGTCGGGAACCACTTCCAGGCGCACGGGCAGGCAGCCCGCCAGCTCGCCGTCGAGCTCAAAGTAGACGGTTCGCGCCGCCTCGGCGGCGGAGCATTCCAGTCGCCGGGTGCGGAAAAGCTTCACGTCTTTCAGGCGCGGGTGGCTGCGCGTCACCACCGCCAGCGCGTAACGGAGATTGCGTCTGCGGCGGGAGCTGGTGAAAAGGCTGACGGTCAGCTCGTCGCGGAAGAGGCTGGCGCCCGGCGCCAGGTGCAGCCAGCCCGCGTACCGCTCCGTGCGGTGCGCGACGCCGAAGCCCGCCGCCGCCTCGCCCGCTTCGCTGCGGAAGATGATGGGAGGGAAGGGGTAGCGCGCCGCCTGGCGCAGCGCCTCCCAGACGTAGGCGAAAACGCCGCCGCGCCGAGCCGCCGCGCGCGAAAGCGAGTGAACCACGTAGGCGTCAAAGCCCATCCCCGCCAAACAGAGAAAGTAGCGGCTCTGCTTGTTTCCTTCGCCCCAGGTGGCGCGCCCCAGCGCGATGCGCCGCGGCTTCCAGGCGCCCAGGGCGCGCGCCGCCGCCCGCTCGTCGAGCGGCAGCCTCATCTCGCGGGCAAAGATGTTGGCGGTGCCGCCGGGCAGCACGCCCAGCGCCGCCCGCCCAGGGGCCAGGCCGTTCACGACCTCGTTGAGCGTGCCGTCGCCGCCGCAGGCCAGAACGATTTCGGCGCCTTGCTCGACCGCCTGGCGGGCGAGTTGCCGCGCCGCGCCCGGCCCCGAGGTGGCCCGCAGCTCGGCGGAAATGCCGGCGGCCTGGAGCGTGGCGGCCGCCTGGCGCATCTGCCGCTCGCGCCGCGCCGGGCCGCGCCCCGCCGCCGGGTTATAGATGAGTGCTGCTTTTTTCAAAGGCAGGCTGCGGGAGCTGCGGCCGCGCGGGCCAACTTCCGCCCGCCGCCCCGGCTCCTCGAGGGCGCTACGAGGCCGGCATCACTCCACTCAGCACTTTCTTGGCGATCCTATCGCCCGTCTTCTTGTCGTTTTTCACGTCCACGTACACCGGCTCGCCCACGGAAAGAGTTTTCCAGGTACTCTTCTTGTTGTCGCGGAGGTAGCGCGTCTTGGGTGTCAGCTTGATGTAAGTATCTACTCCGTAGCGCGTTTTGGTGAGGACGATTTGCTTCTTGTCGAGCTTCTTGATGACGCCGAAAAGATAGGATTGGTACTGGCGCGCGATGGATGTGGGATTGCCGAAGCGCGCGTTTTCGGGCATGACCGGTTTGCGCTCCTGCCCGCGCGCCATCCCGCCGCCCAGCAATGCCGCCACCGCGGCGCCCCATACGATGCTTTTCAGCTTCATGGCCCTTCTCCCCCGGAGATTGCTTCCCCTTGAAAGTAACAACCGGTTGGATGGGGTGTCAAGGCGGGAGGTTGCAGCCCCCCGCGGCCCATTCGCCGCGCGGGCGCGGTATAATCCCCTCCGGCAGCGCGCGCGTTGTAGCTTCTTCTTGAGGTCGAACGGTGGCCAAGAACCCGGAAAAAGAAATCGCCAAGCTTCGCGACCAGATCCGCCATCACGAGCGCCTCTACTACGTGCTGGATAATCCCCAGATCTCGGACCGCGAGTTCGACGAGCTGATGGATCGCCTCAAGAAGTTGGAGGAGGCGCACCCCGAGCTGGTCACGCCCGACTCTCCCACCCAGCGCGTGGGCGGCGAGCCCGCCGAAACCTTCCCCAAAGTGCGCCACTCGGCGCCCATGATGAGCCTGGACAACACCTACTCGGTCGAAGAGCTGCGCGACTTCGACCGGCGGGTGCGCGAGCTGGCGGGGCGCGAATCGGTTCCCTACGTCGCCGAGCTGAAACTCGACGGGCTTTCCATGGCCCTGGCGTATGAGAACAGCACTCTGGTTCGCGGACTGACGCGCGGCGACGGGGTGACGGGCGAAGAGGTCACCCCAAACGTCCGCACCATCCGCTCCGTGCCCTTGCAGGTGGACGCGCTTCCCGGGGGCGCCCGCCGCTTCGAGGTGCGCGGGGAAGTGATTATGACCCGCCGCTCCTTCGAAGCCGCCAACGGCCAGCGCGAGTCGGCGGGCGAGGCGCGCTTTGCCACCCCGCGCAACGCCGCCGCCGGCACCATGCGCCAGCTCGACTCGCGCATCGTCGCCCGGCGCCGGCTCGACATGTTTGCCTACTTCCTGATGGTCAACGGCCGCCCGGCGCTCCCCGAGCACTGGCAATCGCTCAAAGCCCTGGAGAACGCGGGCTTCAAGGTCAACCCCAACCGCAAGCTCTGCGCGAGCTTCGACGAGTTGCTGGCTTTCATCGAAGAGTACGAAGGCAAACGCGACAAGCTCGTTTACGAAATCGACGGCATCGTCGTCAAGGTGAACGAGACGGGGCTGTGGGACGAGCTGGGCTCGACGGCCAAATCGCCGCGCTGGGCCATCGCCTTCAAGTACCCGGCGCGCCAGGCGACTACTACTGTCCGGAACATTCGCGCCCAGGTGGGGCGCACAGGGACGCTTACGCCCGTCGCCGACCTGGAGCCGGTGGACGTGGGCGGCGTCACCGTCAGCCACGCCACCCTCCACAACCTGGACGAGATCGAGCGCCTGGGCGTGCGCATCGGCGACCGCGTGCTCATCCAGCGCGCCGGGGAAGTCATCCCGCAGGTGGTGAAGGTGGTCGGGCACGCGAAAGGCGGGCGGCCGTTCGTGATGCCCGCGCAGTGCCCGGTCTGCGGCGGGGAAGTGCACCGCGCCGAGGGCGAAGTCGCCTTCCGCTGCGTCAACGCCGCCTGCCCCGCGCAGCTCAAGGAGTCGCTCCTGCACTTTGCGGGGCGCAACGCCATGAACATCCAGGGTGTCGGCGACGCCCTGGTGGACGAGCTGGTGGACGCGGGAGAGGTGAAGGACGTTGCCGACCTTTACGGCTTGACGAAGGACCGGCTGGTGAGCGTCCGGCGCTCCCAGGAGAGCGAGGCCCAGCGGCTGGCCCGCGTCATCGAGGCGTATCAGATTCCCTCCGTGGGCAGCAAGACCGCCGCGATCCTGGCGGAGTCTTTCGGCTCCGTCGAAAAACTGCAAGCCGCCACCGTCCAGGGGCTCCAGGGCGTCAAGGGCGTGAGCCCCAAGACCGCGGAAGCCATTGCCGGGTTCTTCCAGGCGCGCGCGGAGCGCCAACTGGCGGCTTTGGAAAAGAACGCCGACAAGTGGGCGGAGAATGTTCTGGAGGAAATTGAGAAGAGCAAGTCGGCGGGATAGTCCCGCCTGATCTTTGCGCTGGGTATCCGCTTTGTGGGCGAGCGCACGGCGCAGTTCCTGGCCGAACACTTTGGGTCGCTCGAAAAGCTGGCTGCGGCCGGCGAAGAGGAACTTTGCCAGGTCGAGGAAGTCGGCCCCAAGATCGCCCAGAGTCTTGTGGAGTTTTTCGGCGAGAAGCGCAACCGCCGCGTGGTCGCAGAACTGGCGCGCGCGGGCTTGCGGATGGAGCAGAAGAAGGTTCGCAAGGCGGAAGGCAAGCTGGCGGGCAAACAGTTCGTGCTTACCGGCACGCTGCCTACGCTCTCGCGCGAGGAGGCCACGCGCCTGATTGAAGAAGCCGGTGGGCGCGTCACCGGCTCGGTGTCGAAAAAAACCGACTACGTGCTGGTGGGCGCCGACCCGGGCTCCAAACTCCAAAAGGCGCGCTCGCTGGGCGTCGAGACGATTGCGGAAAGCGACCTGCGCAAACTGCTGGGTTAGTTGCGCCGCCCAAGCGGCGGCAGCAGGACGCCTTGACGCTATAACGTCATAACGCTATCATGCGCCTATGGGTACCCACACCAAGCGCGCCACCGTCTACTTCGACCCCCAGCTTCACAGGGCCTTACGCCACAAGGCCGCGGAGACGGACCGTTCGCTCTCCGACCTGGTCAACGAGTCGTTGCGCCAAAGCCTGCGCGATGACGCCGAGGACCTCGCGGCCTTTGAAGAACGCGCCAAGGAACCCAACCTTAGCTTCGAGGCTGTCGTCAAGGACTTGAAGAAGCGTGGCAAATTATAAGGTCTTCATCAAGCCTTCCGCCGCGGCAGAACTGGAAGCGCTGCCCAGGAAGGTGCGCGTGCGGGTGACGAAGAGGGTTCAGAGCTTCGGCGACACTCCCCGGCCTGCGGGTTGTCAAAAACTTTCCGGCGAATTGAAATACCGCTTGCGGCAAGGGCCTTATCGTATTGTTTATTCGGTTTCCGGCGAAACGCACACCGTTCTGGTTGTCAAGATCGCTCATCGGAGGGAAGTCTATCGTTAGCGGGGCGGGGCGCCGGTCCGGGCCGCCTGTGGATTCTGCGCACTCAGCGCGGGCGGGCTCCGCTTGGGGAGAATTCGTATGGCTTCTCATCGCGTTTGTCCGTGGTGGTTGGGATACGTTCTGGCCAGTCCGTTGCGGCGATTATTCGAAGACCCGGCGGCGCTGCTGGCTCCCTACGTTCGCGAAGGTATGACGGTTTTGGAGCCGGGGCCGGGGATGGGTTTCTTCACGCTGGAGCTGGCGCGGCGCGTGGGGCCGTCGGGGCGGGTGATCGCCGTTGACATCCAGCCGCGCATGATTGCCGGGCTGAAGCGCCGAGCCGCCAGGGTGCGAGTGCTCGAGCGCGTTGACGCGCGCCTGGCGGCGCCGGCCTCGCTGGGGCTCGAGGGCTTGGAGGGGCAGGTGGATTTCGTCCTCGCGCACTCGGTGGTGCACGAGCTTCCCGACCACGGCCGCTTTTTCGCCGAGGTGGCGCGCACGCTCAAGCCGCAGGCGACGGTGCTGTTCATCGAGCCCGCCGGGCACGTGGACGCAAACCTTTTCGAGAAGGAACTGGGGGCGGCCGCAGGCGCCGGCCTGAGCGCGCGCGAGCGTTCCACGCCGCGCCGCTACCGCAGCGCGTTGCTGGGCAGGAGTTGAGAGCGGGTCACCGGTACACTTCTTTCCTGTGGCCCAAGGCGAGAACCACCACGGTTTTCGAACCGTCCCGGATATCGCAAATGATACGGTAGTCTCCGACACGATAACGCCACAGACCCTTCTTTTCCCCGCGCAACGGCCGGCCTCTTGCTCGTGGATTGTCCGACGCTACAACGCGCTCCCTGAGGTAGCGTACGAAGGCCGCCTGCGCCGGGCGGTCCAGCTTTTCGATTTGTCTTTGCGCGGTCTGAGAAAACTCAACGCGCCAAGCCAAGACGGTGCTCCAGTTCTTCCAGGCTGATAGTGGGTTCCTCGCGTTCGAGAACGGCCAAGCCTAACAGGTAATCTTCGCGGTCTTCGAGATACTGCCGGATGGCCTCCCGAGCGTAATGGCTCTTGCTGCGCCCGGTTTTGCGCGCCAGCCTTTCCAAGCGCTTTTCAAGCTCCGGTTCCAAGCGGATTCCCAACATATGAGCTCTCCCACAGCGTGTTTGACATGTTAAACACTATCACGGCGGAGCGCCGCCAGGCAATAGAGGTCTTGGGGAGGGTTTCAAGAGGCTTTGCAGCAGGCCGCCGGGCCCAGACATTAGAAGGGCGGCGCGGGGCGGCCGGGCAGCTCGTGGCAGTCGTGGCAGCGCGGCTCGTAGCTCTCCTTGCCGCCCACCAGCACCTGGGGTGAGTTGTAAGGGGCCGGCTTGCCGTTGATCATGCGTTGAGGAAGCTGGGCGGGCTTGCCGCAGCGCGCGCACAGGGGGGTCAGCCACAGGCAGTCCTGCACGCCTTTGCAAAGCCCGAACAGCAGGAGCGTCGAGCCGAAGGGCTCGCGCTTGAAGTCCAGCGCCAGCCCGGCGGCGATCACGTCGTAGCCGCGTGCCAGCAGCTCGTCGACGAGCTGGAAGAAGGGCGAATCGGCGGGAAAGAACTGGATTTCGTCGAAGGCGATGATGTGGAAGCGCGTGCCGATTTCGGCTTCCTTCTCGCGCACGATGCGCAGGGCGGGCCAGGGGTTATGCGGCTCCAACTCCAGGGCCTCCATATCGCGCCCGTGGTAGTCGCGGATGCGCCCCTTGCCGCTGCGCGTGTCCACTTCCGGCTTGAGGATCAGGACGCGCTTGCGCCCGAACTCGCGCAGCGTCTCGATCTCGAGCATCAGCCGCCCGGTTTTGTTTCCGAACATATTTCCGACGATCAGTTTCAATTCGCCTCGCGGCATCTTCTTTCTCCGTTTGCGGGTTTTCGGGGTTTTGGCCCGGGATTTGGAGACAGCCATAGGGCTCTTCGAGCAGCCGGAGATTTACGGCAAACCAAGAAGATAAGCGCTTCCGGGGGATTTGTAAACCATTGCTTGCGGCGGCGCGGGTGCGCCCGGTTTGATTCCCTCCGGCGGGCGGGCTATCATAGCGTTTGGCGCGGACAAGCCGGGTGATCGCTGCCCCGCCCGAGCGCTCCGGTTTCGGCCGGGGCGGGCATGGGTGGGGGAGAGGAAAGTCCGAACTCCGCAGGGCAGTGTGCTCGCTAACGGCGAGGGCCGGAGGGGGATTCCCGCAAGGGAAGTACGCCACCGGTACGGAAAGTGCCTCAGAAAACATACCGCCCCGCTTCTGTAGCGCCGCTCTATGAGCGGCGGGTCCGTCGATCGCCGGTCACAGACCGGCGCTACAGGGCGGAGTAAGGGTGAAAAGGTGCGGCAAGAGCGCACCGCCCCGGTGGCGACATCGGGGGCACGGCAAACCCCACACGGAGC
>JBJKQV010000138.1:0-21075 GCA_046704985.1 Terriglobia bacterium | reverse complement strand
CCGTGGCTGACGTCGCGCGCGCGATCACGCACCGCGCCGCGCGAAGCTCTCTTCAGGAAATTAACATGGGCGCCCGGAGGCTGTGCGCGCGCCACCAGGTGTCGCTGGTGGGAGGCGATACGGCAGTCGTTGCCGGTCCCACCCTGTCGGACGTTGTGGTCATCGGAGAAGTCCCGCGCGGCCGAGCGCTGCTTCGCTCCGGCGCACGGCCCGGCGACCTGCTTTATGTCAGCGGGCGGGTGGGGCTGTCGGCGCTGGGGCTGGAGCTGTTGCGCTCCGGCTGCCCCAGTAAAGCCCGCGGCTGCGCGCCAGCTGTGCGCGCACACCTGTATCCTCAACCCCGCCTGCGCCTGGGCAGGTTTCTGAGCGCTCGGCGTCTGGCTTCCGCGGCCATGGACCTGAGCGACGGCCTTTCGACCGACCTCACCCGCCTCTGCCGGGCAAGCGGCGTGGGGGCGCGCCTGCTGGCTGCGAGCATTCCCGGCCCCGCCGCCCAGCTTACCCGGCCATTGCCCGGCGGCGGCACGCGCCGATGGGCCCTCGACGGCGGCGAAGATTACGAGTTGCTCTTCAGCGTGCGTCCCCGGGACGTTTCCCGACTTCCACGGCAAATCCAAGGTGTTCCCCTCACCCCTATCGGCGAGGTTGTGCGCGGGCGGGGCGTGTCCCTGCTGCTGCCCGACGGGCGCCGCGTAGCGCTGCGGCCGGGCGGCTACGACCATTTTCGGAAAAGCTGAAAAACATCAGGCAGGAGCAGGGCTGCGGCGTTCAGTTGGGCACGGCAGCAGACTTGCCGGTTTCGGCGGCGGGGGCCGGCGGTTTTGCCGGTGGCGGCGCGGGTGAAGTGGGTTTGGCGGGAGCCTGAGTCTTGGAAAGCGCGGTGCCGGGCGGCGAGCTGGTCTGCCCGCCGGTACCGCCGATGGCCATCAGGCTCTCGCTACCGGCGCTGGCCAGGATTTGCTGGACTTGGTCGGGGCTGGTGAGCAGGGGGGAGTCGGGAAATTGCTCGGGGGGAAGACCCTGGAGCGCCTGGGTCATGAAATCGATCCAGATAGGCAGGGCGACGCGTGCGCCCTCCTCGCCGCGGCCGAGCGAGCGGTGGTCGTCAAAGCCCACCCAGACGCCGCAGGTGATACGGGGCGAGAAACCGAGGAACCAGGCGTCGGCAAAGTCGTTGGTGGTGCCGGTCTTTCCGGCCAGGGAATACTTGGCGGCCAGGGCCTTGGCGCGCACGGCGGTGCCGGAATTGATGACCTCGCGCAGCATGGAAGTTTCCAGGCGCGCGACGGGCGCCGGAAGCACGTCGGTGACCCGGGGCTCGAAGTCGTCGATGACGCGGCCGTCGTAGTTGGTGACCCGGGTGACCATGCGGGGAGTAATGTGCACGCCGTCGTCGGGGAAAGTGGAGAAGGCCGAAGTGTGCTCGAGCAGTGTCAGGTCGGAAGCTCCCAGGGCCAGGGGGAGGTTGGGAACCAGGCGGGAGGTGATGCCGAAGCGGTGGCAGAGCTTGATGACCTTGTCCACGCCCACCTTGGCCAGCAGGCGCACGGCGGGGATGTTGCGCGATTCCGCCAGGGCGTGCAGGAGGGTGATGGTGCCCTCAAACTTGTGGTCGTAATTGTGCGGTTCCCAGACCCCCGAGGCGGTGGGGACGCTGAGGGGGGTGTCTGCGATGGTGTCGAAAGGCGAAGCGCCCTCCAGCAGCGCCTGGGCGTAAACATAAACCTTGAACGAGGAGCCGGCCTGGCGCTCCGCCTGGCGGGCGCGGTTAAACTTGCTGGTGGCGAAGTCGTAGCCGCCCACCATGGCCTTGATGCCGCCCGTCACGTTGTCGATGGCCACCAGAGCGCCCTGCACGGTGGGGACCTGGTCGAGCGAGGCCTCGACGGTATGGCCTTTGACCGCCTCGATTTGGAACAGGTCCACGTCGCCGGGCGAAAAGACCTCCTCGGGCCTGCTGCGCCGCGTCCAGGAGAAGTCGCGCGGGGTGATACGCGCCGTCAGGTGGCCAAAGCGTACTTCGGCGTGGGAGCGGCTGACTTCCATCACCAGCCCGCGCACGCGCTCGCCGGGCTGCAGGGGATTCCTCCACTCCTCGCGCGTATAGGTGGCCAGGGTGGCGTGCTTGCCGTCGGCGAGCCGCACGGGGTGCTTGAGGATGTTCTCCTGTGGGCCGCGCCAGCCGCGCCGCTTGTCGTCGACGCGCAAGCCGTGGCGCAGGGCTTCCTGTGCGGCGCGTTGCAGCTTGGGATCGAGCGTGGTGTAAACGCGCAGGCCCTTCACCTGCACCGTCTCGGCGCCGTATTTCCGCTCCAAGAACTGCCGCACGTCCTCGACAAAATAAGGAGCCAGGCTGTTGTTCCAGTGCTGGATGTGGAGCACCAAGGGCGTGGCCTTGGCTTGCAGGTACTCGGTGCGGGTGATTTTGTGGTTGTCGAGCATGGCGGCCAGCACCACGTCGCGGCGCTCCCGGCAGCGCTCCGGATGGAGGATGGGGGAATAGGCGGTGGGGCTGCGCGGCAGCCCGGCCAGGGTCGCCGCTTCCGGCAGGTTCAGCTGGTCCAAATGCTTGCCAAAGAAAAATTCCGAGGCCGCCTCAAATCCGTAGTTGCCGCTGCCCAGGGGAATGATGTTGCAGTACATGGTGAAGATCTGGGCTTTGGTGAAGTGGCGCTCCATCTGGATGGCCAGCAAGGCTTCCTGGATTTTGCGCCGCCAGGATTTTTCCGGGGTGAGGAAAAGCCGGCGGCTAAGCTGCTGAGTCAACGTGCTGGCGCCTTGGGCGCGCCGCCATTCCATCAGGTCGGTGATGGCCGCGCGCACGATCCTCAGCACGTCCACCCCCCAGTGACTCTCGAAGTGCTTGTCCTCGACCGAAATGATGGCGTTGCGCAGCACGGGGGGAATCTGGTGGTACTGCACGATGACGCGGTGCTCGAGCGCGAAACTGGCCAGCACGCTCCCGTCGTCGGCGTAAATCTCCGTCATCACGTCGGGGCGGTAGTCCTGTAAGTGCTCGATGCCCGGAAGGTCGGACGAGTAGACGAACACCAGCCCCGCCAGCACCCCGCCGCCGATGGAAAGGAAGAGCAGAATCAGGAAAGCAATTTCGGCGAAGTGCTTGCGGCTGCGGACGGAAGAGGGCCCTCGCCGGCGCGGCGGGGGAGCGGAAAAAATGGAAAACTCGGAGTCATCCATGACCGGCGTGTCTCTTCCCCATTCTAGGGCCACGGCCAAGCCCAGTCAAACCCGCGGCCGGCGCGCGGCCGGCGCCTCAACTGAGAAGAGACGCCGCGACGGCCCGCCGGGGCCGCCGCGGTGGGAAGAAGTTCGCTCAGTGGGTGGAAGAAGACTTAATGGCGGCTTCGGCGAGGTGCTCGGCCACGCCCAGGCAGGGATCGTCCTGGGCGCGCAGATCGGCCGGGGTGGGAAGGCAGAGCTTGTCGGGAGTAACGCCGCGGTTTTCCAGGTCTTTTCCGCCCGGCATCAGGACGTGCCCGATGTCCACTTCCACGCCGAAGAGCACGGCGATCTCCATGCCTAATTTCTCGGGATAGATGCGCGCCGCCGCGACGCGCCCCGAGGTCTGGTCGCCGATGACGGTGGCGCGGTGTGTCTTCTGGAAGTAGCTCGCGAAGATTTCGGCGGCGCTGGCGCTGTCGCCGTCCACCAGAATGAACATCGGCTGGTTGAACGAAGGGTGCCGGGGCTTGACCTTGAAGCGCTCGGTCTTCTTGCGTTCTTTCGCCACGGCCATGACCACGGGCTTTTGCACGAAATAGCCCGCCAAGGTCCTCAGGGTGTCGAGCGCGCCGCCGGGATTACGGCGCAGGTCCACGATGATGGCCGGGTCCTTTTGCACCTTCTCAAGGCTCCGCTGCAGAGGCACGGCGTCGGGCGAGAAGAGCCGCCAGTGGACGTAGCCGACGCCGTCCTTGAGGGTGTCGTATTCGGCCACCGGCTCATCCGTGTCCTGCTCTTCGCGCTCCATTTCGTAGATGGTGCTGAGCTTCGTCAGGTCCATCTGCACGCGGCGCATCTTGACGTCAGCGCGCACGTGGAGCACACGGCTGGGCGCGTCGCCGCGCTTGACCTCCAGGCTCAGCTCGCCCACCGGGTCGAGGACGCGGAAGTAGAGCATCATCTTGTCGAAACTGGAGCGTACCGCGCCGAAGCCGTTGACGCCCAGGATCTGGTCGCCCAACTCGAGCCCGGCGCGCTCGGCGGGCCCGCCCTTGTCGAGCTTGTAGACCAGGATGCGTTTCCCCACCGGCTCCGCCTCGAAGCCGAACTTGATGCGCGCCGCGTGGGAGGGTGGAATGAAGATGGTGTGCGAATCCTGAAGCTTGTTCACGAAGGCAAAAATGATGGCCAGCATCTGGCCGTTGCTGGTGGCTTGCTCGATGTGGGAACTCGCCTGCTCTTCCCAAGCCTTCCAATTCAGCCCGTTCATGGCAGGGTCGTAGTAATGGTGGGCCACGTCGGAGGCCACCAGCTTGAGCATGGCCTCGGCGCGCTCGCGCTTGTAATTGAGTTGAGCGTCACCCGCGGCGCACAGGTTCGCCGCCAGAATCCCCAGCAGGGCCAGCAGCGTGCCGGATCGAAAAAAAATGCGAGAATATTTCATTGTAGGCCCCTATCAGTGAGATCAAGTGCCTCGCACTCTAACTGCCGGGGCTCTACTTGTCAAATGAAAAACAAAACGATGGGGAAGGCGCGGAAAGCCGCGGCGCGAGCTCAATCCACGTGAAACTTGTAGCCCGCTTGCTTGACCCCGCGGCGGAAATCGTCGGAAGAGATTTCGACCAGCTTGCACATCTCGTAGAGGCGCGAGCGCAGGGTAACGCCCAGTTGGTTGAGCGTGCGGTCGACGTCGGGGATGGCCTCGCCCGAGGGAGCGCGCACCTCGCGCCCCTTCCCCGCCGGCCGGCTGTCGGGCGCGCCGCCGAAGGGCAAGGTGGTGGTGATGAGCGTGACCTTCTTCTGGTTGTAGCGCGTGTTGATGAGGTGGGAAAGGGTTTCCTTCACCCAGTCGCTGGGGTTGGTGGCGGAAAGCTCGTCGAGGAGCAACACCTCGACGTCGAGCACCGGCTGCAGGATGCGCCACTCGGAGCTCTGTGAAACGGGGTTGTAGCTGTCCTTGATTTCCTTCAGCAGCTCGTGAAAGTCGCAGAACCGGCAGTCGACGCCCTTGCGGATCATCAGCTCGCAGAGGATGGCGACCGCCAAGTGGGTCTTGCCCACCCCCGTGGGGCCCACGAAGAGCAGCCCGAAGTCGGTGGGATACTCCTCCACGAAGCGCTCGGCGTAAACCTTGGCCTTCTGCAAGCTCAGGTTGGCGCGGCCGGTCGCAGGGTCCTTGCGGATGTGGAAATTCTCGAAGGCGCACTGTTCGTAGCGGCGCGGGATGCGCGCCCGCCCGATCAACTGCGCCAGCTGCTCGTTTTGCCGGCACTCGCAGGGCGCCACGCGGCGCACGCCATCGGCGCTTTCCACCGGCTTCCAGCCCGTGCCCTGGCATTGCGGACAAGTTTCGCGCATGGTCACACTCGAGAGGCGATTCTAAAGCATGCGGGCGGCGGGCGGGAAAAGAATTTACTTCGAGCGTCCGCGGGTGCGGATCAGCTGTTGCGGGTGGACGCGCACCAGGGCGTTCTGGATGCGCTCGCCGGCTTCCTCGCTGCGCGCCGTCATCTCCTTGCGCACGAACTCCACAAACGCCTGCATCTCGCGCTGCATCTCCTCCATGCGCTCGCGCATGTTGAGCACAATCTCGACGCCCGCCAGGTTCACCCCCAGCTCGCGCGTCAGGCTGAGGATCACTTCCAGCCGCTTCAGGTCGTCGGGGGTGTAGAGGCGCGTGTTGCCGACGCTGCGCGAGGGCGCGAGCAGCCCTTCGCGCTCGTAGAGGCGCAGGGTCTGCGGGTGCAGGTGGTACATCTCGGCCACGGCGCTGATCATGTAGCCGGCCTTGCCGCGAGTTTTGCGTCCGCGTTTGGCCATGGTTAAGAAGGCTAAAGGATGAAGGTTAAAGGGTAGAAGGAATCGCGCGCTCCGGCAGACGAGAAAGCGCTCGGTCCGTTATTGTTTACCCTTTACACTTTACCCTCTACACCTTTTACCGTTTCTCCCCCTCCCTCAAAAGGTCTTTCCGCGGATCGTCGGGATTGAGGCGCTGGAGCTCGCGCAAAATTTCCTTTGAGCGCTCGTCGACGACGCGCGGCACGGCTACCTGCACTTCCACAAACTGGTCGCCGCGGGCGTTGGCGCGCAGCGAGGGCGCGCCTTTGCCGCGCAGGCGGAGGTTCTGGCCGCTCTGGGTGCCGGGCGGAATGCGGATGGTGGTGGGGCCGTCGAGGGTGGGCACTTCCACCTTGGCGCCCAGCGCCGCCTCCGTCACCGTCACCGGAAGCTTGACGTAGAGGTTGTCGCCCTTGCGCTCGAACAGCGGGTGGGACTCGACTTCGGTGACGATGTAAAGGTCTCCGGGCGCTCCGCCGCCCGCCCCGGCGTTGCCCTTGCCCGCCACGCGCACTCGCGAGCCGGTGTCCACGCCCGCCGGAATGCGCACGTCAAAGCTTTCGGGGTGGCGCAGGGTGCCGCTGCCGCCGCAGGCCGGGCAAGGCTGCTTGCGCCGGCCCGCGCCCCCGCACGCCGGGCAGGTAGTGGTAAAGCGCATGTTGCCCACCTGGCGCGCCGCCTTGCCGGTGCCGCCGCACGCCGCGCAGGTTACCGCCCGGCCGCCGCCTTCGCCCGTTCCCTTGCAGGTGGAGCAGGTTTCGTTGCGCGAGGCGGTAAAGCGCACGCGCGTGCCGTGCATGGCGTCCCAAAAACCCAGGTGCATGTGGTGCTCAAGGTCGCTGCCGCGCGCCGGGCCCGCCTCGCGCGACCGCCCTCCGCCGCGCGAGAAGATCTGCGAAAAGAGGTCGCGAAACCCTCCCCCGAAGCCGCCCGCTTCCGCTTCCGGGGCGCCGGAAAAATCAAAGCCCGAAAAATCGAAGTCGGGCGGCGCAGCGCCCCCGGCCGCGCCCGGCGAATAACCCGGCGGATAGCCGCCCGGCGGCAGGTTGTCGGAGTAGAAGCCGTACTGGTCGTAGATCTTCCGCTTCTTCTCGTCGCCCAGCACGTCGTAGGCTTCCGAAATTTCCTTGAACTTCTCTTCCGCCGATTTGTTGCCGGGATTGACGTCGGGATGGTACTTGCGCGCCAGGCGCCGGTAGGCCTTGCGAATCTGCTCCGGTTTGGCGTGGCGGTCCACGCCCAGCGCGCCGTAATAGTCTTTTTGCGTTCCGACCGCCATAGGAATTCAGTAACCAGAGGCGAGTGGCAAGTGAGAAGCGGGAATCCGGAAAATGCCGCCCGCCAGTTACCCATCTCCCTTCCGGCTTATTGCTTCTAACTTCTGAATTCTCTGCTCAGTTCTTCATCCTCGGCAGCAAGGAGGTCAAGTGCTCCGGGCAGCGCGAAGCCATCCAGGCCTGGAGCTCTTCGCGGATTTCGGTCACCAGGGAGCGGTTGAGCTCGGGGTTGTCCATCTCCACCTCCACCAGCTGGCGGAAATGGCATTGCGGACATTCCACGCCCAACTGCGTGCGGTGCTCGGCGTGTCCGTGCGTGCTCTCGTGCGAGGATGGAATCACTCAAGCCTCCTTCAGTTCTTCTTCTTGTCGTCGGCGTCCACCACTTCGGCGTCGATCACTTCGCCTTCGCCCTTGGCCTTGCTGCGCGCACCCGTGTCGCCGCCCTCGGCGGGACCCGGCCCGGCCTCGGCGCCCGGCGCAGCGCCCCCAGGGGGTGGGGCCTGCTTGTACATGGCCTCCGCCAGCTTGTGCGAGGCGGCGGTCAGCGCTTCGACGGTCGAGTTGATGCGCGTCACGTCGCCTTCCTGAATGGCCTTCTTGGCGTCTTCGAGCGCCGATTCGATGTTCTTGGCGTCGTCGTCGGAAATCTTCTCGCGGTTCTCCTTCAGCATCTTCTCGACGGAGTAGACGAGCGAGTCGGCGCGGTTCTTCACCTCCACCTCTTCCTTGCTGCGCCGGTCGTCGTCGGCGTGCAGCTCCGCTTCCTTGGTCATCTTCTCGACGTCGTCCTTGGACAGTCCGCTGGAGCTGGTGATGGTGATCTTCTGCTCGCGCCCGGTGCCCAGGTCCTTGGCCGAGACGTTCAGGATGCCGTTGGCGTCGATGTCGAAGGTGACCTCGATCTGCGGCAGGCCGCGCGGGGCGGGAGGAATACCCACCAGGTGGAACTTGCCCAGCGTGCGGTTGCCGCCCGCCATGGGCCGCTCGCCTTGCAGGACGTGAATCTCCACCGACGTCTGGTTGTCGGCGGCGGTCGAGAAGACCTCCGTCTTGCGCGTGGGGATGGTGGTGTTGCGCTGGATGAGCGCGGTGGCCACGCCGCCCAGGGTTTCGACGCCCAGGGTGAGTGGGGTAACGTCGAGCAACAGCAGGTCCTTCACCTCGCCGCCCAGCACGCCCGCCTGCACCGCCGCGCCGATCGCCACCACCTCGTCGGGATTGACGCCCTTGTGCGGCTCCTTGCCGCCGAACAGGTTCTTGACGATCTGCTGCACGCGCGGGATACGCGTCGAGCCGCCGACCAAGACCACCTCGTCAATCTTCTCGGGACCGAAACCGGCGTCCTGGAGCGCCTGCTTGACCGGGCCCACGGAGCGCTGGAAGACGTCCTCGCACATCTGCTCGAAACGCGCCCGGGTGAGCTTCAACTGCAGGTGCTTGGGCCCGGAAGCGTCGGCGGTGATAAAGGGCAGGTTGATGTCGGTCTCGAGCGTGGTCGAGAGCTCCATCTTGGCCTTCTCGGAAGCTTCCTTGAGACGCTGCAAGGCCATGCGGTCCTTGGAAAGATCAATGCCCTGGTCCTTGCGGAATTCGTCCACCACCCAGTCCATCACCCGCTTGTCGATGTCGTCGCCGCCCAGGTGAGTGTCGCCGTTGGTGGATTTGACCTCCACCACCCCTTCGCCGACTTCCAGAATGGAGATATCGAAGGTGCCGCCGCCGAAGTCGTAGACGGCGATGGTTTCGTCCTTCTTCTTGTCCAGGCCGTAGGCAAGCGCCGCGGCGGTGGGCTCGTTGACGATGCGCAAGACCTCCAGCCCTGCGATCCGCCCCGCGTCCTTGGTCGCCTGGCGCTGGCTGTCGTTAAAGTAGGCGGGGACCGTGATCACCGCCTGGGTGATCTTCTCGCCCAGATACTGGTCCGCCGCGTCCTTCATCTTTTGCAGGATCATGGCTGAAATCTCAGGGGGCGAATACTCCTTGCCCATCGCCTGCACCCGGCAGTCGCCGTTGGAGGCCGCCGCCACCTTGAAGGGTACCGTCTTGATTTCGCTCTGCACTTCGTCGAAACGCCGCCCCATGAAACGCTTGATGGAGTAGACGGTGTTCTCGGGGTTGGTAATCGCCTGGCGCTTCGCCACCTGGCCCACCAGCCGCTCGCCCGATTTGGTGAACGCCACCACCGACGGGGTGGTTCGCCCTCCTTCCGGGTTGGCAATCACCGCCGGCTGCCCGCCTTCCATCACCGCTACCACGGAGTTGGTCGTTCCGAGGTCAATTCCGATAATCTTCCCCATGATCTGCTTCCTCCTCCAAACAATTGCCGGGCGCGAGTCAATGCCCCACTGCCCAATGTCTGATGTACCCTATTAGTTCGATGACATAATAAAGGTTGAGTGTTGTATTGTCAATATTTTTATTTTACGTTGAAAATAATGGACTTACGTTTGACTATATCAGGCTTAAGCGTGCTATAGTATGCTTTCTAAAAGTCTGTGCGGACGAATCCTCAGCGAATCGCCTGCCCGCCCAAAGGAATAGGATATTGGGCGGCTTTGGGTTATGCTTTTTCGCCCGGAGGTCAAACATGCCACGCAAGAAAGGTCCTGCTTACACACCTGCTCACGCCCGTTCGGGAGTGAAGGACGCGCTCCCCAGGCTGGAAGTGATTCCCAACCAGTATCGCAATTACGAGATTACCATCGAAATGCCGGAGTACACTTCCGTCTGCCCCAAGACCCACCTGCCGGACTTCGGAACGATCACCATCCACTACCTGCCCGACAAGACCTGCCTGGAGCTGAAGGCGCTGAAGTACTATCTGCTCGCTTATCGCAATCTGGGGATTTTTATGGAGAACGCCGTAAACCGCATCCTGGACGATGCGTCGCGTGCCTGCCGGCCCAAGTGGATGGTGGTGCGCGGGGTGTTCACCGCCCGCGGCGGCATGAGCAGCACCATCGAGGCGCGCTATCCCCGCCGGCGCTCCTGAGGTCCCCCGCCGCTGACGGACAGACCTCCCGTCGGCGCGCAAGAGGCGCCCGGCCTGACAGGTGGTGGATTGTCGGGGGATTCACCGCCTGCAATCTAAGGCATGGGCGGCCCACCGGGTCGCCATCCGGGAGGTTCGTTCTTAGCTCGCGGCGGTCTGGAAATAGGCCGCGTTGACCTCGATGAACTGCTGCTTGTCGGCCGGCACGTCGTCCAGCGTGAAGATGGAGTTCGTGGGGCAGACGGGAATGCAAGCGCCGCAGTCGATACAGTCCGTGGGATGGACGTAAAGCTGCGCCATTTCGTCAAAGCCCGCTTCATCCTTGCGCGGATGGATGCAGTCCACCGGGCATACCTGAATACACTCTTCGTCCTTGGTGCAGGTGTCGATGATCACGTAAGCCATAGCGTAGTTCTCCCAAAGCAAACCTAAATTGGCGCGCCTACCGCCAGCGCCTTCACAACAGTTTTACACCCTATTGGACATGCACGTAAATGGCCAATGAGTTGACATTTTGGCGCATGTCGCGCCATCTGCGTTGTCTCGTCGCGGCTTTATTTCGGCGTGGGGCCGAGGCTCACCTGGGCAAGTCCGTTCACACGCAACCACTTACGAAACGCCGCCTCGACTTGCACCGGAGTGAGCGCCAGGTACCGCTGCGCGGCCAATTGCGGCTCGTCGAGCGGCAAACCCAGGCGTACCCGCGCGAGCAGCCCGTTGGCGATTTGCCCCAGGCTGGCTTCTGAGAGCGGAATCTCGCGCAGCAGCATGGCCTTGGCCTGGCGGAATTCCGCGGCGTCCACGGGGGTGTTCTGCATCTGGTCGAGATCGCGCACGACCAGCGCCCGCGCCTTGGAAACGTTCTGCGGGTCGCAGCCGTAATCTACCGCATAGACGGCGCGGGTTCTTCCCACCTGGAACGAAGACCCCACGTAATAGACCAACCCGCCGTTCTCCCGCAGGTCGCGGTAGAACCGCGTGGCGTAGAACCCGCCGCCCAGGACGTGATTGCCAAGCTCCAGCGCGTAGTAGTCGGGATTGGAACGCACCAGCGGCAAGGTTTCGGCCAGCGTCACGCGGTCCTGGATGCGGCTGCGGTCGGGCACGGCAACGGTGGAAGGTTTGTTGCGCGGCGCAGCGGGCAGCAACGTCGGCGGCTTCGGTCCGGTGGCTTTCCAGTCTCCGAAGTACTTGCCGATGACCGCCTGCGCTTCCTGCGGCGTCACCTTGCCGATCACGACGATAGTGGTCATGTCCGGCCGGAAGACCCGCTGGTAGTAGTGTTGGACCTGGGACATTTGCAAAGCGGAAATGGTTGCCGGCGTCGCCTGGCGTTGCACGGGGTCGGAAGCAGGAAACAGCGCCCGGTCCAGGGCGCGATGCTCCAGGTAGTGCGGGCTGTGCAGGCGTCCGGCCGCCTCGCCCGCTTCCTGCCCCCGCACCACCTGGAAGGCGTGCGCGGGCAAGGCGGGATGAAGTTCGTTGTCGGCCAGCAATTGCACTCCGCGGTCGAACTGGCTGGCCAGAACTTGCAGCGAGAAATCACTGCCCGCCGATTCCTGCGCGCCGATCGAGTCCAAAGCGCGCTGGAAAGCCAGCCGGTCGAGCGTGGTGGTGCCATAGGAAAACAGATCCGAGAGCACGTCGCTGACGCCTTCCTGGCCCTGAGGAGTTTCCAGGTCCGGGTTGTTGCGGATGTGGCCGTAGACCGAGATCGTGTCGCTCACCGATTCCGGCACGACCAGAAGCTGCAGGCCGTTCGCGAGCTTGTTGACGGTGGGCGGCGGCGCGGGCGCGGGCAGCGCCAAGCGCTTCAGAGCGCCTTCGGCCCAGGCGGGCAGCGGAACCAGTTTCGGGTGCGAGGGCGCGAACGATTCCTGCCCGCCGAAGGAGTGGCGCGAGATCGGCGCCCCGGAAGCCTGTGGAGTGAGCACGGCCAGGACGGCGTCTTCGGGCCGCAGGTACTCCCTCGCCGCGCGGTTGACGTCCGCGACCGTCACTTTTTCAATGGCGTTCAGGTCTTCTTCGGGCGAATGGCGATGCTCGACCGCCAGGGCGTTCGACCACTCCATGGCCAGGCCGAAGACGGAATTTTTCTGGAGCTCCGCCGCGGTCATCTCCTGGCGCTTGGCGGCTTCCACCAGCGCCGGTGGCACGCCCTGCTTCAACGTCTGCGCGAGCACTCGGCTCACTTCGTCGCGAAGCTCGGCGCCGTTCTGCCCCTTGGCGAAGGCGCCCAGCGCAAAGCCCAGGCCGGTTTCGGGAAACTGGTTCATCTCAAACCCCGCGTAGAGGGCCTTGCCGGCGGGCACCAGCGCGTAGAGGCTGCCGCGCTGGCTGTCGAGCGTGTCGGCGAGCACCTGCGCGGCGGCAAAATCCTTGCTGCCGTAACCGGGCATGCGAAACGCCACGATCGCCAAGCCGTAGGGCAGATCGGTTGTTAGGTTGAGCGTTTCCGCGTGCACCTTTCCGAGCTCGACGGCCGGGCGCGCCGGCAGCTTCTTGGACGGAATCGTCCCAAAGAGCGCGCGCACCTGCTTCAGCACCTTTGCGGGCTCGACGTTGCCGACCACGATCAGGACGGCGTTATTGGGCGCGTACCAGGCGCTGTAAAACTTCTGGAGCATCGCCGCGGTGGTCTTGTCGAACGACGGCCGCGTGCCCAGCGCGTCGTGGGCGTAGGGCGTGCCGTGGAACATCGCCTTGAGCAGCCGCGTGTAGTACTTGTACTCGGGGTTGGAGAGGTCCTGGACGACTTCCTGCTCGATGGCGCCGCGCTCCTTCTTCCACTGCGCCTGGGAGTCGTCGGCGCCCTTCATGCGCAGCGCCTCGATGTGCAGCGCCACACCCAGGTCCTCGGCGGGCACGGTAAAGAAATACTGCGTCACCGCTTGCTGGGTGTCGGCGTCGAAGCGGCCGCCCATGGCGGCGGAAATTTCCGCCAACTGGTCGGCGGTCAGGTTGGGGCTGCCGCGAAACATCATGTGCTCCTGAGCGTGCGCCATGCCGGGAAAGCCCGCCGGTGCTTCGTTCGAGCCCACCTGGTAATTCACCACCGTCGTCACCACCGGCGCCAGCTTGTTGGGCACAATCACCACCCGCAGGCCGTTCGCAAGCGTCGCGCGCACGACCGAGTTTTTGGGCGGCGGCGCCGACGCCGTGGCCGCGCGTGAAGGCGCGCCAGCCAGAAGCGCCGCCGTCACCAAAAGTCCCGCCGCGCACTGCATCGCGCGCTTGCACATGAGTGAAGAGAAAAGTTCGCTGAGCATTTTGAATCCTTTTTGCAATGTCTCGATGCTGGCCCGCCCGGAACCACCCTCGACCGGCCGCCTCGGAAGGCTACCCTTGTATGGATGCGTTTGCGCGCGCTGGGGATTTACGGGGCTCTCAGTAGTGGCGATGCCCCTATAGCCGACGGACGGCAAAGCCGTGCAATGTCCACAGAGGGGGAGAGAGAAATATAACTTGCCACCGCTTTCCGTGGGTTTCACCCACGGCTATGAACCTTGGACCCCTCCGGGGTCACAGGACCGCGGAGCCGTGCAGGCCCGTAACGCCACCTTTCATGGGAGCGCCTGTCGCGCCGATGCGACCTCCGTAGAGGCGCACCACTGTGCGCCCTACAGAGCCCGGGCACGGCAAGAAATGGTAAGATGTCTTTCTTCGGGCTATCCACATGGGCAAACGAAATCTGGACGCGAGCTGGACTCCTTTCGGTCTCGGGCATACCAAGCCGCACCACTATCTGGACATGGCGCGGGTAGCGTGGGAGAACCGCGGCCGGCTCGGCTACGCCTGGCGGATTTTGAATCACGGCGTCTGCGACGGCTGCGCGCTGGGCACCGCGGGCCTGCACGATTGGACGATGGACGGCGTACACCTGTGCATGGTGCGCCTGGAGATGATGCGGCTGAACACCCGGCGGGCGCTCGACCCGGCGCGCCTCGCGGACGTCTCGAAGTTGCAAAACCTCACCTCGCGCCGACTGCGCGAGCTGGGCCGCTTGGCCGAGCCCATGCTGCGCCGCCGCGGAGAGCGCGGTTTCCGCGTCATCACCTGGGAAGAGGCCTACAGCCTGGCGGCGGAAAAGATCCGCGCCACGCAGCCCGAGCGCCTGGCCGTCTATCTGACCTCGCGCGGCATGATGAACGAGCACTACTACGCCGCGCAGAAAGCCGCGCGCGCCCTGGGCACCAACCACGTGGACAACTCCGCGCGCCTCTGCCACGCCGCCTCCACCACCGGCATGAAGCAGACCCTCGGCTACGGCGCTACCACCTGCTCTTACCGCGACTGGATGGGCAGCGACCTGATCGTTTTCTTCGGCTCCAACGCGCCCAACAATCAGCCCGTCACCGTCAAGTACCTCTACTATGCGCGACAGGCGGGCACGCGCGTGGCGGTGGTCAACCCTTACCGCGAGCCCGGCCTCGGCCGCTACTGGGTGCCTTCCGTCACTCGCTCGGCGCTTTTCGGAACCCGCATGGCCGACGATTGGTTCGCCGTGGATACGGGCGGCGACATGGCTTTCCTGAACGGTGTGCTCAAGATTCTGATCGCCGAAGACTGGCTCGACCGGGAATTCATCGCGCAGCAGACGGCGGGTTTTGAAGAAGCCAAGCGAGCCGTCGAGCGCCAGGATTGGGAAACTCTGGAGCGCGAGAGCGGCGCGACGCGCGCCGAGATGCGGCGCTTTGCGGAGCTGCTGCGCGACGCGGCGCGCGCCGTCTTCGTCTGGTCAATGGGACTGACCCAGCACGCGCACGGCGTCCAGACCATTCAGGCGCTGGTCAACGTGGCGCTGGCGCGCGGCTACGTAGGTCGAGAGAAGACCGGGCTGATGCCCATCCGCGGGCACTCGGGAGTGCAGGGCGGCGCGGAAGTGGGCTGCGTTCCCGCCTTCAGCAACGCGCAGCGGCGGCACCTGGAGCAGGTGTGGGGCTTTGCGCTGCCCGGATTCGCGGGCCTGAGCGCCTCGGAAATGGTGGCCGCCGCCTACCGCGGCGAGCTGGACCTCTTCTGGGTGGTGGGCGGAAACTTTCTCGAAACCCTTTCCGACCCCGCCGCCGCGGCGCAGGCGCTCGGCAACGTCGCGACGCGGATTCATCACGACATTGTGCTCACCTCGATGATGCTCCTCGAGCCGCGCGACGCGGTGCTGCTGCTGCCCTCGACCACGCGCTACGAATCGCCGGGCGGCGGCACCGAAACCACCACCGAGCGGCGCATCATTTTCTCGCCGGAAATTCCCGGCCCGCGCCTAGGCTCGGCCAAGCCCGAGTGGGAGGTCTTCGGCGAAGTGGCGGCGCGCGTGCGTCCGGAGCTCGCCGCCCGCGTGCGCTTCTCATCATCGCAGGAGATTCGCGCCGAGATCGCGCGGGCGATTCCGCTTTACGAGGGCATCGAAAAATTGCAGCGCGAAGGCGACCAGATGCAGTGGGGCGGGCGGAGGCTTTTTGCCGATGGGCGCTTTGCGACCGCCGACGGCAAAGCTCACTTCAGCGCCGTCGAGCCTCCGACGCGGCAGCGGCCGGAGGGAATGTTCTACCTTTCCACGCGGCGCGGAAAACAGTTCAATTCCATGGTGACGCGCCGCCGAGACCCGCTCAATGGCGCTCAGCGCGAAGACGTCCTGATGTCGGCGGAGGACGCAGCGCGCCTGGGGCTGGAAGAGGGGGCGCCCTTACGCCTGACCTCGAGCGTGGGAAGTTTGCGCGGGCGCGTCAAGATTGCTCCCATCAAGCCCGGCAACCTGGCCGCGCACTGGCCGGAAGCCAACGTCCTGCTGTCGCGCGAGGAGATCGACCGCGCCTCGCGCGAGCCCGACTACAACGCCCTGGTGCGCGCCGAGGCCGGTTAGCCGCTCCCGGCGCCGCTAATGTTTGTAGCTGGTGGGATAGCCTTTGGCGATCCAATCCTGTTCGAAATTATCCGGGATGTCGAGCACCCTCAGGCGCCGGAATCCCATCTCCGCGAGCACCTTGAAGGCCGGGCGGATGTTGGGGCATTCCTGCCACGGGCAGCACCCGCAGTAGAGCACCACTTCCCGGTTCTTGGGGAGGCGTTGTGCGCAGCGGCGCAGCGCCTCGCGGCCTTGCGCGTCGCGCGCGGGCCCGCAATACTCGGCGCCGGGAATGTGCCCCTGGTCGTAGAGAATGCGGAAACCCACCTGCAAGACCACGGGCCGCTGCGCCTGCGGACGCTTCAGCTGGCTGGCCAGTGCGGCGGGAGAGAGCACTTGATTCGGTTTCCAGGGCTCGGCGGCCAGCGCCGGGAGCGCCATCAGCAAGACAACACCAACCGCCGCCAAACGCGCCGGGCGGTGAAACGTCAGTGAATTCATGGGGTCGTTCCTCCTTGGACCTTGGTAGTTTAGCGCGACTCGGGGAAGTTGAAAGTTGAAAGTTCAAGGTCGAAAGTTGAAAGTCGAAAGTTGAAGGTTAAAAGTTAAGAGTTCAGAGTTGAGACTAACATCCCGCGATGAATCGACATCTCGCGGAAGAGATCCCTTCTTGCTTCTTGCTTCTTGCTTCTTGCTTCTTGCTTCTTGCCTCCGGCTTCCGGCCTCTGAATCCTGAATCCCGACTCCTGAATCCTGGCTCCCAGTCCCCAGCCCCTCCGTGCAGGGTGTTATAATTTGTTGAATGAAGACGCTGGAAGAGTATCTGGCGCAGGCCGCGCAGGCGCACGGGCACATGTGTCCGGGGCAGGTGTTGGGCATCCGCATGGCGATGCGTGGTCTGAAAGAGCTGGGAATTGAGGACCCGGCGCGCCACCGCAAGCGTCTAATGACTTTTGTTGAAATCGACCGCTGCGCCGCCGACGCGGTGAGCCTGGTGACGGGCTGCCGGCTGGGCAAGCGCTCCCTCAAGTACGTGGATTACGGCAAGGTGGCGGCGACGTTTGTGGACCTGCAAACGCGCCGCGCCGTGCGCGTGGTGGCTTTGGAGGAGGCGCGTGAGCGCGCCAAAGCGATGTTTCCCGAACTCGACGCGCCCGCCCGGCAGCAGATGCAAGCCTACCGAGTGATGCCGGAGTCGGAGCTTTTCCGCTGGCAGGCCGTGGAAGTGGAGTTGCGCGAGCAAGACCTGCCCGGCCGGCCGCGCTCGCGGGTCATCTGCCAGAGTTGCGGCGAAGGGATCAACGACGGCCGCGAGGTCACCGGCAGCGGCCGCGTGCTTTGCCGCTCCTGCGCCGGAGAGAGTTATTACCGCAACCTGGCCGAGTAAGAGATTCACCCGGGCCATTTCTAATGTCGGACTTTCCCGCGAACATTCCGCAAGCGCCGCCGCCCGTTTACTTTTCTCCGCGGCGATTCCGTCCCATCGCCACCTACGTGATCATCGCCGTGACCGCGGCGGTCTACGTGCTCGAGGACCTGGCGGGCGGATCGAAGAACATCGGCGTGCTGCTCCATTTCGGCGCCGCCTACGGCCCCTACTTCCGCCACGGCCAGTACTGGCGCCTGGTCATGCCGATGTTTCTGCACATCGGCTGGCTGCACATCACCCTCAACATGCTGGCGCTCTACGCGCTGGGTCCGGTGCTGGAACAGATTTACGGCTACGGACGGTTCGTGTGCCTTTACGTCGCCTGCGGGATAATCAGCGCCCTGGTCAGCATGAGCATGACCAACGACGTTTCCGCCGGGGCTTCGGGAGCCATCTTCGGGGTGGCGGGAGTCATCCTGGTGACCGGCTACCTGCACCGCGAAGTGGTGCCGCTGCGCTGGCGGCGGGCCTTCGGCCGCGGGATGCTCTTTCTCCTGCTGGTGGTCCTCGACCTGGTGCTGGGCTGGCTCATTCCCCATATTGACGTCTGGGGACACCTGGGAGGCCTGGGCGCCGGCATCCTGCTGGCGGTGCTGATTCCTCCCCCCGCACCGCGCCCGCTCTTCGAGCCGTCGGGCGCCGAACGGCCTTCGCAGGAATGGGTATGGGTGCCGGTGCTGGTAGTGGCTGTGGCCATGGGAGCGACGTTTCAGCACTACCGCGTGGCGCGCCAGGTGGACCGCCTGCTGGCGCAAGGCGAGCAACTACAGACTCGTCACCAGAACGCTCAGGCCCGCCGGCATTTTGAGCAGGCAGCGCAGCGCGCCCCTTACGACGAACGCCCGCTGGAAGCTTTGGGCGCTCTCGACCTCGAAGAAAACCATCTCCCCGACGCCGTGCGCCGGTACCAGCAGGCACTGAAGGTGAGTCCGGGTTCGCCGCGCGCGATGCTGGGACTGGCCATGGCTTACCGCCGCCAGGGCGATCTGCCCAAAGCCCGCCAGATGCTGCAGGCGATCTTCGGCAAGAATCCCCCCAGCGCCCAGGGCCACGTGGCGCTCGCCGACCTCTATTCCGACCAGAAACTCTACGCCGACGCCATCCGCGAGTACCAGGCGGCGCTCAAACTGAATCCCAACCTCGCCGTGGCGCACAACAACCTGGCGTGGCTCTACGCCACCTGCGACGACCCGCAATTTCGCCACCCGCGGCGGGCGCTCGAGCACGCGCGGCGGGCCGTCCAGCTCTCCAAGGGCCAGGTGGCGGCCTACGTCGACACGCTCGCCGAAGCCCTCTACCTCAACGGCCATTACCGGCAGGCCGTCGAAACGCAACAACGAGCCCTGGCGCTCGCACCCGACAGCAAGGAACTCCAGGAACATATGGCCAAGTACGTTCAGGCCTACAAGCAGCACGCCGCCGCGGGCCCCCGAACCTGAATTCCCCGTGTCCGTTGCGCGGCCCTTGAGGGCGGCAGGTTTGTAGCGGCGGCGTGTCGCCGGCGCGGCGGTGCTGGATAATTGTGATGGCCCACGCCGTAAGGCTTCGCCGTCCGCGTGGTAGGGGCGGGTTTCCAAACCCGCCCCTACCGGAGAAGGCACAGGCTTAGACTTTGGAGTGGGTCACGCGCACGGCGGGCATGCCGTCGGCTTCGTCGTAGACTTCGACGTCGTGAAAGATGTTGGGGCTTTCGCGTTTCAGCAGGCGGGCGATCTGCACGGCCAACAGGCGGATTTCGGTGTCGGCGTGGGGCGAGCCGCGCAGTTCCAGGAAGTGGCGCCAGGAGCGGCCGTTGGCAGTGACGAAGATTTTAGTCTCGCAGGCATTGGGAAGGATGGAGCGCGCCGCCTGGCGCGCCCACTTGCGGCGGTCGCGCGCCGCCATCTCGGGATGTTTCTGCTGCACGTAGCCGGCGGCGGCCTCGGCCAGCTCCACGTAGGCGCGGCGCAGATGGTCGATGGTCTGCTGCCACTGCGCGCGCAGGGCTTCGTTTTCCTGAAACAGCGGCGGCACCACGTAGCGCGCCGAACTCTCGTCCACGTAGCGCTGCGAGAGCTGCGAGTAGCCGAACCCGGCGCGGTGGCGCACCAGCTCATGGGTGAGCGAGCGGCTCACCCCGGTGATGAGCAGGCACCAGACGGTGTGCTCGAGTACGCTGCCGTGTTTGGAAGAGAGGATGTTCTCGAGGTATTCGAGGTTGGTCTTGCGGCCCTTGCCAAACGACATGTAGCAGGTGCGGCCGGCGATTTCGGCCAGCACTTCGGCGGCGGCTCCGGCGTCGGTCGAAAAGCTCATGCCCTCGTCGCCCAGAAAGCGCTGCAACTCGTCCTCGGCGACGCCTTGCCGGCCGAGGAGGTAGACCTGCGCTTGGGTGACGTAGGGATGGCCCGCTGGGGTGGTCAACGGCTTTCCCCCTGCGGCCCTTCGAGCCGCAGGCTGATGGATTTAATTTCCCCGCTTCGTGACGCACCGCCCACGCAGCCGGCCCCGCACGCCGGGACCGCTGGGGGGCGGACTCAAGCTTGCCCGCCTGCGGCGAGCAGGCCCGCCGCTACTTGCTGGCTGGGGCTTTGGACTCTTCGGCCTGGGCTTTGCGGAACTGGGCGTACTTGCGTTGGAAGCGCTCCACGCGGCCGGCCGTATCCAGCAGCTTCTGCTTCCCGGTGAAGAAGGGATGGCAGTTCGAGCAGATTTCCAGGTGCAGCACGTCGCTCTTGTACGTCGAGCGTGTCTTGAAGGTGTTCCCGCACGCGCAGACAACTGCGACTTCGTGATACTCCGGGTGAATGCCTGTTTTCATGAAGCTCCTTTACTAAACCCTGCCAGCTATTTTAACCGCAGGGGGCGGGAGTTTCAATACGGAAAGCTCGCCCGGCCGGGCCGCGCCCGCGGACCTGGGAGGCAGGCCACGGCCCCGGCGGCCGGGACCGTGGCGGATGGCTACTGTTCGGTTCCCACCAGTTGCACGGCGTCAATCTCGTTCCAGCCCTGAACGAGGTTGGTAGCCAGGGTCACCTTGACGTTGGTGGCCTTGTAGGCGGTCTTGGGGAACTTGGCCACCAGGTAGTCGAGCCCCTTGGTGGGGTCGGTGCCCGTCCAGACGGTGTGCCAGGCGTTCTGCTCGTCCTGAAGCTCGATCTTGATGACCGCGCCCGAGCCGTAGGATTCGCGTACCCGCACCTCGGTGGCGTGCACGGGCTTGACGTAATTCAATTCCAGCCACTCGATGCCGGCGTCCTGGTTCTTGGGCGCCCAGGCGTGGCCGTCGTCGCCGTACTTCTGGACGTCGGGCACGCCGGCAGTCTGATTGGCCGCCCAGCTGTCCATGGCCTTGGCGTCGTTGTACGTCGAGGAGGCGGTGGCGGTCACCGCCCACTGGCCGTTGGGGTCCTTCAGAATCTCATCCTGTTTCATTGCCCAGTCAATCGCCGCCTGGCGTCCTGCCTGTTCCCCGGCCGCGGGGGTGGCGGGGGGCGGCGGGGGCGGGGGGGCCGGGGGGGGGGGGGGGGGG
>JBJKQV010000137.1:0-13292 GCA_046704985.1 Terriglobia bacterium | reverse complement strand
GTGGACGATGGCGAAGCTTCGGGCGGCGACGGCGGCCGCGGTATGGGGAAAAGTCCCGGGATAGATGTAGACGTGCGGATAGCCGCGCAGGAAAAGCCGGACGCACTCGAGGGAAGCGCAATACTGGCCGGCGCTGAAATCCGGCTGGTCGATCGTTTCCACCGCCGGGATACCCGCAAAAGTGTCGAACAGGTGCAGCGGGCGTTCCCCCTTCGCTTCGCAGATGATTCGCGCCGACCCGCCGCGGAAAACTCCCACTTCCGCGAACTCGCCGTCCACTCTCCGAACGGCCGTAGCGGCGGCATGGAGATTGTAAACCTCGTGGAGCCCCAGGCCTGTACCTGGCGCCAGGCGATGAGCGTTCAATTTCCGGATGAGAGATCGCTCCACCGGCGGGAAGAGAAAGAAGACTCCGCCTCTTGCCGCGGCGCCATGGGCGACAACTCGCGAGAGGAGCCTTTCAACGCGTGAGGGCAACGGTAGCCGTGCCAGCCAGCTTACGACTCCTTGGGCTGCGGCCTTAAGCATGGAGCGTATCTTCTCCGTCAAGCCGAGGGAGGCCCTCCTATCGGAATCCCGTGATTGGGGTGTCCGGTTTTTGAGGCAGTCTGCGAGCGGTTTCCTTACGTCCCTCGGTCCGGAGCGAGGGTAGCACAGACGTGTCAAAACGAAAACTGACTTTGACTTCTGGAGGAGAGCGCGAGCGCGGCGCGGCCGGTTATTGCGCCGGGAGCTTCTTGAGCAGCAGGCGGGCGCGGGGAGCCTTGGGCCCGTTGGGAGCGAGTTTGAGATAATCCTCCAGGGCCGCCCGGGTGCCCTTGGGGACGATCAGTTTTCCGTCCTGGCCCATGCGGATCATGGCGATGCGCGCCTGGGCGAGCCAGTAGTAAGAGACGGCGTACTTGGGGTCGGCCTGGATTGACTTTTGGAGCGCTACGTCCGCCTCGCGCATTTTCCGGTCGCTGTAATAGACGGCGCCCATATTGTAATAGTAAGTGGCGGCGCCGGCGGGGTCGATCTGCGCCGCCTTTTCGAATGCGCGCTCCGCGTCGGCGTCTTTGCCGCTGTGGTGATAGACGCTGCCCAGGTTGTTGTACAGGCGGGCGTTGGTAGGGTCGGCGGCGATGGCCTGCTGGTAGGCGGGGATGGCCCGGTCGAACATCTTGGCCTTTTCGTAGGCGCGAGCAAGCCGCGTCACCACCACCTTACGGTTCTCGCCGCGAGCAAGCGGCAGGGCTTGCTCGAATGCCGCGGCCGCCTGGGCGTATTGCTTGGCGTGATAGAGATCCTGGCCGTGTCCGAATTGCTTTTTGAGCGCCGCGAATTGCGCGTCCGCCTGGGAGTCGGCCGCAGTCTAGGCCTTTGCCGCCGTCGTGGTTTCGGTGGGTGTCGCGTAGCCCGCCTTGCTCAACACCGCATCCACGGTGGTTTCCTGCCCGGCGGAAACGTTCAGCGCTTTTTCCCACTGCGCATAACCTGGCACCGCCACGCGCACGCGGTGCTCGCCGGGAGCGACGCCGGGAATCTTCAGGATGCCCTCGGGGCTTGTCACGCCCTGGCGCTCGTCGTCCAGGTAGACTTCCGCGCTGCCGGGCGAGGAGTGCACATCCAGCAAGGCGCTGCCTGCCGCGCCCGCGGGCTGGGCCGGATGTGCGGCGTGCGCCTGGTTCCACTTGCGGATGGCGGCGATGACCGCCTCCACGTCCTGGTTCCCGCCCGCCAGGCGAATCTGGTTTTCGATGTCGGAGGTCAGCCGGAAGTTCACGCCGCGCTGCGCGATCAGGTGGGCCAGGCGCGGAGGGGGGATGAAGTTCACCAGCCCGTAGACGACCTGTTTGTCCGTATAGGGTTTGTGCTCTTCCTCGCCGCGCGCTCCGGCCGCGGCCACCAGCGCGCAGGCGAGCGCCGCCACGATGAGGCGCCGGCGGCGAGCAGTGCGCCGCGCGGGCGCGGATTTGCGCATCCTGCAAAACTTGGCTACGTTCACGGGCATGCCCCGAGAAAACGGCTTTGGACGCCTTCGACGTTCTTAAGATAGTCGGGAATCCGCGGCGGTGCAACCGTGCGCGCGGGAAAAATTTCCACGGCGCGCCGCGGCGAGCGCCCGCCTGCGGTTTCTTTGTCGTACGTGGCTGCGGATTGTTCAACCGCCGGAGCTATTCCCTGCGGCGGCTGATTTCCGCCGTGAGCGTCGAGGCGAACTCGCGCCACCAGGGAGGAGCGATTTGCCACACGGCCAAAATTGCTGAGCCCTGATAGACGCGCTCGAAGCCCGACTCGGACTGCGAGATGGTTTCGATGGGCGAGACCCACCAGCGCGGGCGCGGCTCGGCGCGCAAGACGATTTGAACGCCCTGCCATTCGTCCACCAGGCGCAGCTCGTCGTCGGCGAGCTCGCCTTTGAATTCCAGCGGACGGCGCTCGCCGCCCGCCTGAAAGTAGCGGTCGGGGGAGTCGGGGGCGAGGAGGTTGAAGACCATTTCCAGTCCCAGTGCCAGGGGCGCGGAGAGGCCGTGCTCGGTTTCGAGCGCCGTGCGGCACTCCAGGCGCCACACGCCGCTTTCCCAGCTTGAGCCGAGCGACTTGGAGACGCGCAGGCGTTTGTCGGCGCCGTCGGAGGGGATGCGCACCACCTTGTCGAGCGCGAATCGTCCCGCCTCGGCGGCGCCCAGGGTCCAGGCTCCCCCGGCCAGTTCCGCGTGCTCTTCCAGGCGCAGCAGATCAAAGTCCTCGAACTGCCGGGTGGCGGGGAAAAGATAGGTGCGAAAGGCGTGCCGTGCGTAGCGGTCGTAGCGCAGCAGCTCGGAGAGGTTCGATTCCTTGCTCCACTCGCGCTCGTGGATGGACGCCGGGCCCTCGCGCGGAGCGCCGTGTGAACCCACTTGCTCCCGCACCTGTTCGTGATAAGCCTCCGGGCGGCGCATCAGTGAATTGATCAGCTCCACGCCGGGATTCTTCAGGCGCAGGCTGGAGACCGTGCCGCCGTCCTCGGGGCGCAGCACCAGGCCGAGCTCGGGGCTGCGGGCCAGAACTTCCACGCGCCCGTCGGCGTCGAAGTCGCGGCTTTCAACCGTCAGGCCGGGATTCGCCGCCGGCTCCAGGCGGTCGAGCAGCGACTCGGCGCGGATCAGGTTGCCGCGCACGGCGCTGCGCAGGTGGGGCGCGTAGAGCCCGCCGAAGATGCCGTGCCAGTAAGGGTCGTTGCACTGCCCGGCCAGCAGGTGCGTGTGCGCCTCGGCGAGCAGCGCCGCGTCTTCCGTGCCCGGCGCCGCCTGGCGGGCGGCTTGCCAGCGCCGGCTGATTTCCAGCATGTACTTGTGGAGTTGATTCGATTCGGAATACTTGCTGAGAAAATTCTGCCAAAGCCCGCCGCGCAAGAAGCGCTCGAAGCGCGCGCCAGAGGGTAGGCGCCGGGCTTCTTCCAGGCATGCCTTGAAGTCGCGCGAAGCGTCGGGCGGCAGCGCCCACTCCATCATCTCGGCGTAGGAGGCGGTGGGAAGGTAGACGCGCCCGATGGGCGGGTGCGAGGCCAGATAATCGGACAAGCGCTCGGTGTGTACCCAACTCGAGGCTTCCTCGAGCTGCTCGAGGAACCTTTCCAGCCAGCGGTTGGTGTAGCAGTGCTCGTAGGTGCCCGGCCAGACGCCGAATTTTTCGCAGTCGTCGCCGGTCGCGAAAAGGCGATGCGGTAATTCCGCGCCATCGCGCAGCACCTGCATGGTCTCCGCCACATCGCGGAAGGGAATGGTGTAGCGGAGGATTTGCAAACTGGGAACGAGGAGGAGCGGCGAGCCGGTCTCCTCGGTGACGTAGGCGCCGTGCAGGTCGGCGGGGTTCAGCCCGGCGGCCAGGAAGTGGGTATCGTCCAGCACCACGTACTCGACGCCCGCTTCGGCGAGCGGACGGGCCAGGCTCGGCTCCCAGACGCGCTCGGCCACCCAGGCCCCGCGCGGCCGCTCCCCCAGGCGCCGCTCCAGGTAGTCGGCGAGTTTCTCGATCTGCGCGCGCTTGTCGGCGTCGGGAATGGCCGGCAGGATGGGCTCGTAGTACCCGCCCCCCACCAGTTCCGCCTGGCCGCGTTCCACCAGTTTCCCCAGCACCTCGAAGAACTCCGGGTGGTGGCCCTCCAGCCACTCCAGCAGCACGCCGGTATAATGGAAACTCATGCGGATGCGCGGGTGCGCGAGCAGGGTTTCGGCGAAGGGGCGGTAGGATTTCTGATAGGCTTCTTCGACGACGTGGTCGAAGTTCCCGACCGGCTGATGCGAGTGGATGAGAAATACCAGTGAAACGGGGTTCAAAGTGAGTTATTCCCCCCGGGAAACCACCGCCGTTTCCCAGAACGCTTGCCCGCCGCGAAGATTTCCAGCATAAAATGAAACCGCAACGATTGCCAGAGAAAGAAGAGGGAGACGGAACGTGCCAAAGACCAAAACGCCGAAAACCGCGCAAGCGGACTGGAAGAAATTACTCTCCACTTTGCGGGGCGAAACGCGCCCCATGCTCGCCTGCCTGAAGCAGGCGGTGGAGCTCGAGTCGCCGACCAATTCCAAACCGCACGTGGACCGTGTGGCGAAATTCTTTGCGCGGCAGATTCGCCGGGCGGGCGGGAGCGCGCGTCTGCTGCCCCATCGCGTGGCGGGGGAGGCGCTGCTGGGGGAGTTCTGGGGCCGCCTTCCGGGCCGCCCGCTGCTGCTGCTCGGCCACCTGGATACGGTCTGGGACGTGGGGACACTGGGCCGCATGCCCTTCCGCGTGCGTGGCGGGCGCGCCTACGGGCCGGGGATTTTCGACATGAAGGCGGGGGTCGTCATGGGGCTGTGGGCGGTTCGCGCCTTGCGCGCCCTGGGGTTGACGCCGCCCCGCCCGGTGCGCTTTCTGCTCAATTCCGACGAAGAAACGTCCACCTTCGCCTTCCGCAAGCTCATTGAGTCGGAGGGCCGGAAAGCGTGCGCGGTGCTGGTGGCGGAGCCGGCGCTGGGCCCGGCGCTCAAGACGGCGCGCAAGGGGGTGGGGGAATTTCGCCTGACCGTTCACGGGCGCTCGGCGCACGCGGGGGTGAATCCCGCTGCGGGTGTGAACGCCATCGCCGAGCTGGCGCGCCAACTGCTGCACGTCGAGCGCTTCGCGCGCCCCCGCCGGGGCCTGACCCTCAACGTGGGGGTGGTGGAAGGGGGCACGCGCACCAACGTGGTTCCAGAAATCGCCACGGCAGTCATCGACGTGCGCGTGCCGCGCGCCCAGGACGGCCCCTGGATCGAGCGCCGCATGCGCAGCCTGAAGCCCGTCGATCGCCGGGCGCGTTTGGAGATCGAAGGCGGGGTGCGCCGCCCTCCCCTCGAGCGCAAGATGGCGAAGGACCTGTTCCGCCGCGCGCGCGAGGTGGGGCGGAAGCTGGGCATGGAACTCACAGAGGCTTCGACGGGCGGCGGGTCGGACGGCAACTTTACCGCTGCGCTGGGCATTCCCACCCTCGACGGGTTGGGAGCGGTGGGCGACGGCGCCCACGCCCTCCACGAACACATTGTCATTGCCGAGTTGCCGCGCCGCGCCGCCCTGCTCGCCGCACTGATGATGACACTCTAGTCTGGCGTGAGGGTTTGCCTGCCGGCGTTCGACCCCTCCGGGGTCGCGCTCTGAAGTGAAGCGACAATCCTGCTACGGATTCCCCGGGTTTGTTCCGCTTGGAAGCGGTCCAAACCCGGGGCTATCAATCTTCGGCCCCTTCGGGGCCGCGCGGACGCCGAAGGCGTCCAATATTCATAGCCGGGGGTGAAACCCCCGGAAGCCAGGAAGCTCCACACCCAATACAAACGGTTCACCAACCCCGAAGGGGTTGAACCGCCGCATTAGTTCATTTCCTGCAGGAGCGCACCGAGGGTGACTCTTCCGTCGACCGATGCCGTGCTACGACCCGTAGCGCTGCTCGACGAAGCCGGCCACGGCCTGGGTCAAACCCGCGTAGTTGAGCCGCAGCTCGTCTTCGAGCAGGCTGGGGAAATTGGGGTGGGTGCCCATGCGTCGCAGCAGGCGGCGAATCTCTCCCATGCCATAGCGGTCGCGGATAAATTCCAGCGCCGCCAGCGATTCCGCGTAGGCGAGCCCGGCCTGCGCGGCGGAGAGTTTATAGAAGGGGGCTTCCAGGGCGCTGAGGGGCAAGGCGTGTCCCTCGGCAAACGCCCGCGAGAGCTGGGTTCCCTGGCTCGCCGTCGTCGCTCCCTCCTCCAGTTGTGCCAAACCTTCGTTGAACCAGACGGGGCAGCGCCCCTGCGTGGCCTGATGGACAAACGAATGGGTCAGCTCGTGCTTGAGGATGCGGCGGAGCTGCGGGGTCAGCGAGGTGAGGCCGGAAACGGGAATGCGGATCTTTCCGTCGTTCACCGCGCCCACCCAGGAAGGCAGGCGCGTGATGTCCTTGAACGCCTGGTCAGGGTAGAGCAGCACGACGATGGTTTGCCTCGGATAAACGTCCAGGTCCTGCTCGAGCTGCAGGAAGTCGGCGTCCAGGGCGGCGAGCACCTGCTCGCCCAGGGGTTTCAGGTCGGCGTGGGCGGCCGAGCCGTCGGGAAAGCGCAGCAGGAAGTGAGGGCTTTGCAACTGCTGGTAAGACCCGGCGATGCGCTGTTCTTCCTCGGCGCGAGCCAGGGCGAGACGCACCTGCGGGTCGTCGCGCAGGGCCAGCGCGGCTTTCCACTCGGCGATGGCGCGCGTCAAATCCTCTGTGTAGTAATACGCCGAGCCCATGAGGATGTGCAGGTCGGGCGAGCGGGGATACTGAACGGCAGCGGAGCGCAGCATCTCCAGCGCCTGGCGGTACTGGGTCTGCTCCACCAGCTGATATCCGAGCGCCACGGTCAGCGTCAAGTCGTTGGGCACGAAGTTGAGCGCATGGCGGTAGAGCTCGATGGCCGCTTGCGGCCGGCCGTGGTGCGCCAGGAACGAGCCGGCTTGCCGGTAACCCACCGCCAGCCGGTAGCGGTTCTCTTCCGTGGGGTGGCGGAGGACGGCGGCGTCGAGTATCGCCAGTTGCCCCTGGTCTACCGACCCGTCCTGAATGACGCTGGACAATCCCGCCGTGGGAGGCTCGGGAGGAGGGGCGGCGGGCAAGGGCAGGGGGGAGCGGCGCGCCGCAGGGGCCTCGGCGGGAGGCAGCACGCGCGGAGCGAGAGGAGCAATTTCCACATGGTCGACGATGGCGCGCGGCAGGGCAAATTCTCCTCCGCCGGCTTCGTAGACGACCTGCCGGCTGTCCTGGCGAATGATCTGTCCAACGATCCGGTTCCCGTTCTTGAGATAGATGACGTCGGCCCGCACCGCGCGGGGGACGAGAAGCAGCAGGGCGGCGGCGAGCAAGACTGCGGCGCGCTCTGGGCGGCGAGCAAGCATCATCGGGGAATCATACACTGGGGGCGCGCCGGCGGTCGAGAGGCGGGCGATTGACTTCCCTCAAGCGGGGCGTAAAGTGGGTACAGGATGGTGACGCGAAGGCAAGGCGTTTGGGCCGGCGCCCTGCTGGTGCTGGCGTGTTGGGCGCCCGGGGCGCGAGCGCAGGCTCCCACCCCTCCGGTGGCCCCGGCCGTCCGGTTGCAGCACGAGCTCGACCAGGTTTCCCTTGACCCCGGACAAATCTACGATCTGCGCGACGCCCGCCTGGTGCGCGGCGGGGTGAGTTTCTATTTTGATCGCGGCTTCATCGGCTTTCTGCGCCCGGTCGACGGCGTGGTGACCGGGGCGATCTTTGCCGGCGACGGCGAAGTGCTGCTGATTCCTCCCGACCCCGTCGAGAAACTCAGCCTGGCGCAATTCACCGGCTCGGCGGTGCTGGAAGAGCGCTTCGATTTTGTCTACATGCGCTTTACGGGACGCGAGGCGCAGGAGCTGCTGGCGCAGGCGCGCCGCCCCGACCCCAAAGACCCCGAGCAGCCCGGCGATTTTGCGGGGCACTGGGCGCCCATGGTCGAGCGCCTCAACCCCGTTTACTCCGTGCGCGTGCTTCAGGACCTGCTGGGCGAGCGCGACCGGCCCTTCTTTACCGCGCAGGTGGAGGGGTTGCACCTGGGAATGTTCAACATCACTGACGACCAGCGCCTGTCCGAGAATGTGAGCGTGACGGCCATCCGCAAGGAGCAGGGAATTTCGTATTCGGACGTCTGGTGTTCGTATTCGAGCCGCGGCCGCCGCCCGCCCTCCTCACCCTTGGAAGACGGCAACGCGCGGGCGCTTTCTTATGACATCCGCACCCACATCGCGCGCGACAACAGCCTGGAAGGGCAGACGATCGTCGAGTTGCAATCGCTTTCCGCCCGCGACCGGCTGGTGACCTTCAAGCTTTCCTCGCGCCTGCACGTTGAGAGCGTCCAGGGAGAAGACGGCAGCAAGCTTCCGGTGCTCTGGCCCACCTGGAAGAGCAAGGAAGGAGTGGCGGAAAGGCAATCCGACTGGCTGGCGGTGGTTTTACCCGCGCCCTATCCCCTGGATGCGAAGTTCCATCTGACCTTCACCTATTCCGGAAACGTCATCGCCGACGTCGGGAACGGAGTGCTTTACGTGGGCGCGCACGAAAGCTGGTATCCCAACCGCGGCCTCAACATGCGCGCCTCTTACGTGCTGCGCTTCACCTATCCCGACAATCTCACCCTGGTGGCCACGGGCCGGCGCGTGGAGGAGGATTCCCAGGACGGCTGGAAGCACAGCAGGTGGGTTTCCGATCAGCCGTTTCCGGTGGCCGGGTTCAACCTGGGGGCTTATCAGGAGCGGACGCGCGAGGTGGGGAAGGTGCGCGTGGAGGTCTACGCCACTCGCGACGCGGAAGCGGCGCTGGTGCGCCTGCTCACTCCTTCCCAGGCCGCGGTCCCCATCGAGTACGGCCGGCGCGTGACCGGCGAAGGTGGCATGATCGCGCAGCGGATTCCGGGTCCGCCTGTAGTACTTGACCCGGCGTCGGCGCTCGACCGGGTGACCGAGCGCGCCGCCCAAGCCATCACCTACTTTGGGACCCTCTTTGGTCCTTTCCCCTATCCGCGCCTGGCATTGTCGCAAGTCCCCGGCAACTTCGGACAAGGCTGGCCGGAGCTGGTCTACCTGCCCACCCTTTCGTTTTTCGCGGGCGACCACGGGCTGGACTTGGCGACGCATCGTGACCTGCACTGGTTGGAGCAGCAGCTCTTTGTCAGCCACGAGATTGCCCACCAGTGGTGGGGCAACGAGGTGGGCTGGAAGACTTACCACGACCAGTGGCTTTCGGAAGGTTTCGCCAGCTACGCGGCGGCGCTGGAGCTGGCGCGCAGCAAAGATGGGGAGCGGAAGTTCCACCAGCTCCTCAGCCAGTACAAGCGGGACCTGCTCAGCAAGACTCCCGACGGCAAGACGGTCGAATCGGGCGGGCCCATCTGGCTGGGGCAGCGCCTTTCCAATTCCCGCAACCCGCACGGCTACGACGCCATCGTCTACAAGAAGGCATGCTGGGTGCTGCACATGCTGCGCTGCCTGATGACCGACCCGCGCACCGGTTCGGACGAGCGTTTCTTCCGGATGCTGCGCGATTTTGGGCAGACCTACCGGGGCCGCGCGCCCTCCACCCGGGATTTCATCCGCATCGCCGACCGCTACATGACACCCCAGCTCGACCTCGACCACGGCCGCGGCCTGCAATGGTTCTTCAACGACTGGGTGTATGGCACTGGCATCCCTGTCTACAAGATTGACTCCTCCGCCCACCGCTTGAAGGACGGCCGCTATCTCATCACCGGCACCATCGATCAGAGCGATGTTCCGGGTGGTTTTGAGATGCTGGTACCCCTGGTGAGCCATTCCCGGGATAAGAAACAGACCCTGGGGCGGGTGGTGGTGGGGCCCACGGCGCACTTCCGCTTTACCACTTCCTTCAAACCCGGAAAGATTACCGTGGACGAAGACCAGATCCTGGCTGAGACGGACTGAGCCCTGCTAGCCGGGCGGCCAGTGGAAGACGCGCCCGCCCAGCACGTGGACGTGCAGGTGGTCGACTGTCTGGCCGGCCCAGGAGCCGTTGTTGATGACGGTGCGGAAACCTTGGGTGGCAATCTGGCGCTGGCGGGCGAGCTCCGCCGCTACCGTGAGCAGGTGGCCGAGCAGCGGCTCGTCTTCCCCCGCCGCGTCGGCCAGCGACACCAGGTGTTTGCGCGGCACCACGAGCAGGTGCACCGGCCCTTGCGGGTGAATGTCCTCGAAAGCCACGACCGTCTCATCTTCATAGACGAGCTTGGCGGGCGCCTGGCGCGCGATGATGCGGCAGAAAAGGCAGTTTTCCATGAGGAGATCTCTTGTCGCGCTCTTCTGGAGCGCTTCTCTGTAGCGCCGCTCTAAGAGCGGCGACATGCGCCGCTAGTTCACCCGCACCACGTAGGTGTCCGCCGCCAGGTTTAATTCCCGCAGGTGGTGGGCGAGCTGCCGGGCGCTGTCCTCGCTGGGTTCCTGGCCCACGCGCACACGGTAGAAAGTCCCGTCGGCGCGCTCAAATCTCTGGATGACCACCGGCTTCGAGTAGCGCTCGATCTGGCGCTTCAGGCGCTCGGCGTTGCCGGGATCTTTGAAGGCGCCGACCTGCACGGCAAATACGCCGGGGGGGGGACGGGAGCCGGGCCGCGAGCCCGCCGGGGCGTTGTACCCAAGGATTTCCAGACGCACCGGCGCCGTGCCGTCCATGTGCAGGTCCTGCGCGGCAGCGTAGGAGAGGTCGATGATGCGCCCCTTGACGAACGGCCCGCGGTCGTTGATGCGCACCACCACGCTGCGGTGGTTCTTGAGATCGTGGACGCGAACGCGCGTGCCGAAGGGAAGGGTGCGGTGCGCGGCCGTCATGGCGTACATGTTGTAGATCTCGCCGCTGGCAGTGGGCCGCCCGTCGTAAGGGTGGCCGTACCAGGACGCGATGCCCTCCTCGCCTTGCACAACGGGAGCGGGCGCGCCGGTGGGCGGAGGCGGCTGGGTGGGCACGCGCACGGCGTGGTGGCGGTGCAGACAGGCGCTCGAGGCCAGTGCCAGCGCCACCGCCAGCCCCAGGCCGGCGGCGCGTCGTGTCGAGAAACGAATCGTGGCAGCAGGCTCTCGCAAGTCAGCGCTCGGGGGTTTCCAGTTTTTTGGCCAGCTGGTTCAGACGCCGGGAGGCCTGGCGCAGCAGCCGCGCCATGTCGCGGCGCGTGGCGGGCTTGGCTTGCTGGTCGAGATACTTCTTCAGCTTGTTCAATTCCCGGTCCAGGGCGCGTCCGGCGGTTTCGAAGCTCATCGGCGCCTCCCACGCTCCGCGGCGCTATTTTAGCGAACCGGGCGCGCCGGGTACAGCCGAATTTCGCCCTCCGCGCAGGGTGGGATATAATCAAGGTTTGTCATTCCGGCCGCGCATGCTGACGGTGATATGAACCTACCTCCGCGATTCTGGTTCCGGGTTGAGAGACTGAAGAGGGCGTGGCGCGAATTCTTCCACCGCCCGGAGAAGTCGGCGGCCGCCGGGCTGCGCATGTGCCCGGAGTGCCGGGGGCTGATTGGCCGCGGCGAGTCGGTCTGCCCGCTGTGCGGAGCGCGCATGCGCCCGCCGCGCACGCGCACGGAAGGCGGCTCGGGGCGCCTGATGGGCGTCATCCCCATCCCCTCGACGGCCACCGCCGTGCTGGTAGCCGCCAACATCGCCCTTTACGCCATCACCTGGTACATGACCCAGGCCGAGGCTTCCCGCAACATGGTCAATGCCCCGAGCTGGGGAGGCATCTACCCCGACGTACTGGTGCACATGGGCGCCAAGTGCCCGCTGATCTTCGTCGGCCAATGGTGGCGGCTGGTGACCGCCATGTTCCTGCATGGCGGCCTGATCCATATCGGCTTCAATATGTGGGTGCTGATCGACATCGGCCCGGAGGCCGAATCGCTCTTCTCTATGCCCAAGTACCTCTTCCTTTATCTGGTCACCGGCATCTTCGGTTACCTGGTCAGCCTGGGGTGGAATCCCGGCGGGATATCCATCGGCGCTTCGGGGGCACTGATGGGCCTGATCGGCATCCTCATCGGCGCCAGTTTCCATCACGGCAGCCGTGGCAAGGCGTACCGGCAGCAGCTTTGGAAGTGGGTGATTTACATCTTCGTGCTGGCGCTGCTCCCCGGGCTCAACATCGACAACGCCGCGCACCTGGGCGGGCTGGCTTCCGGCCTGCTGCTCGGCTACGTGGTTCCCGAAGGCGAGCCCCAAACCTACGCCGGCCGCAATCTTTGGAATGCCCTAGCGATCATCTCAGTCCTGGTCATCGCCGGCTCTTTCGCGCTGATGGCGTTGCAAATCAACCGTCCGCTGTAGCGGCCCGCGGGCATCGAAACCGGTGCGTGCCACCGGCGGTGCACCCGGGGCGGGAATTCATCATCCAATGTTCTTGAGTTCGAGGAGGCGGCATGGATGACCCCAACCCGCGCGGTGCCACGGCCTTCGGAGCGCCCGGTATTCCGCCCCGCTGGACTTCCAGCTCCAAGGAAGGCGTGGGCACCGCTTATTCCACCTCCAGCCGCGTCTGGTTCACCATTTCCCACGGCATCCTCAACGAAATCTACTATCCGACCATTGACCGCCCGCAGACCCGCGACGTGCAGTTCCTGATTACCGACGGCCACACCTTTTTTCACGAAGAGAAGCGCCACCTGACGAGCGAGATCGAGTACTTGGCGCGCCACACCCTGGGCTTTCGCCTCACCAGCCGCGACCCAGCAGGGCGCTACCAGCTGGTCAAGGAAATCGTCTCCGACCCGCATCAGCCCTGTGTGCTGGTGCACGCGCGGCTGGAGGCTACGCCCGAGTGGCGCTCGCGATTGAAGCTATACGTCCTCCTGGCTCCCCACCTGGAGGTGGGCGGCTGGGGCAATTCCGCGCGCCGCTACCAGATGGCGGGGAAGACCTTGCTGCTGGCCTGGAAGGGCCACACCTACCTGGCCCTTTCCACCGACCGGGGCCTGGCGCGCACTTCCTGCGGCTACGTGGGCCGCAGCGACGGCTGGCAGGATTTGAACGACAATCGGCAGATGGATTGGGAATTTGAACGCGCCGAAGACGGCAACATCGCGCTGCTCGGGGAAGTGGACTTGGCGGCCGGGAACGAATTCACGGTAGGGTTGGCTTTCGGCGACAGTGAGCACATGGCGGTCTCCATCCTCAGCCAGTCGCTGAGCGTGCCCTTCGCGACGCATCGCGAGCGCTTCATCGCGCAGTGGCACCGCGTGTGCGGCGAGATACCGAGGTTGGACGAGCACACCGGCGACGGCGGGCGGCTTTACCGCAT
>JBJKQV010000136.1:0-4237 GCA_046704985.1 Terriglobia bacterium | reverse complement strand
GGCACGACGATTTTCGCGGGCATGCGGCCTTAACTCCCGGCTCTCAAACCTTCTTCACCAGCACCATATCTTCCTGGCGGGCTTCCGGGTGGGGGTTGAAAGCCTGATGGATAATCTCCTGTTGGTTGCGGGCGTGGCGGGCCGAGGAACCCTCGGCGGGGCTGGAGCTGCGCTGCCGGCCGGTGTAGTCGAGCCGCCAACGTCCGGCGCACAGCCGCTCAAGCTGCGGACGCAAGTGCTCCCAGGCGCCCATGTTCTCCGGTTCTTCCTGCACCCAGTTCAAATCCTGCAACTGCAGGTAGCCTTCCAGCACCGCTCTCAGCTCCGCCTCCGGGAAGGGGTAGAGCTGTTCCAGGCGCACCAGCGCCACCTCGGGGTGCGCTTGGTGCTCGGAACTGGTGGCGAGGTCCACGTAGATTTTTCCGCTGCACAGAATCATGCGGCGGATTTCGGAAGCCTGAGTGCGCGCCGCCGGGTCGTCGAGCACGCGCTGCCAGGCGCCTTCCGCCAGCTCGCGCGGCGCGGAAAGCACCGAAGGGTGGCGCAGCAGGCTCTTGGGAGTGAGCACAATGAGCGGCAAGGGGTCCACTTTCAGCAGCGACGCCTGCAGGCGCAGCAGGTGGAAATACTGCGCGGCGGTGGTGCAGTTGGCGACGCGCAGGTTGGTTTCCGCGGCCAGTTGCAGAAAGCGCTCGGGCCGGGCGCTGGAGTGGTCGGGCCCCTGGCCCTCGTGCCCGTGGGGCAGCAGCAGGACGAGCGAAGGCGCTTGGCCCCATTTGGCGCGCGCCGAAACCACGAACTCGTCCACGATCGTCTGCGCGCCGTTGATAAAATCGCCGTACTGTGCTTCCCAGATCACCAGACGGTTGGGTTCCTGCATGCTGTAGCCGTACTCGAAACCCACCGCGGCGTTTTCCGAGAGCGGGCTGTTATGAATCTCGAAGGCGGCCTTGGCCTGCGGCAAGGCTTGCAAGGGGACATAGCGGGCGCCCGAGCGCGCGTCGTGGAGCACGGCGTGGCGCTGGCTGAAGGTGCCGCGCTCGACGTCCTGGCCGGTGAGCCGCACCGCCACGCCGTCGGCGAGCACGGAGGCGAGCGCCAGTTCCTCGGCGGCGGTCCAGTCCAGCGTGCGCGCGTCCAGGTCCTCGAGCGCCCGGCGGCGCCGGTCCCGCCCGCGCTCCAGTTTGCGGTGCACGCGGAAACCCTCGGGCACGCGCAGCAACGCTTCGTTCAGCTCGCGCAAGTGCGGAGCGGGGACGGCGGTGCGCGCCTGATGCGCGGCTCCCGGCGGCGGCAACTCGGGAAGACTCTCCACCAGTTCCTCCTCCGGGTGCAGCGACTGGTAGGCCGCCTCCAGTTCCTTCAGGCGTCGGTTGACCAGCTCCTCGGCCTGCTCCTCCTTCAGCTCGCCGCGCACTTGCAGCGTGCACGACCAGATTTTGCGCACCGTGGGATGCTGGTCGATCTTCTGGTAGAGCACCGGCTGGGTGAAGGCGGGCTCGTCGCCTTCGTTGTGGCCGTGGCGTCGGTACCCGACCAGGTCGATGAGAAAATCCTTTTCGAAGCGCGCCCGAAAGGCGAAGGCCAGCCGCGCCACTTCCACACACGCTTCCGGCTCGTCGGCGTTGACGTGGACGATAGGAATGCGGAAGCCCCGCGCCACCCCGCTGGCGAACATCGCGCTGCGATACTCGCCGGGGTCGGCGGTGTAGCCGAGTTGGTTGTCGGCGATGATGTGGATGGTGCCGCCGGTCGAGTAGCCGCGCAGTTGGTAGAAGTTGAGCGTCTCGGTGACCACACCCTGGCCGGCAAACGCTGCGTCACCGTGGATGAGCAGGGGCAGGGTGACGGTGGGATCGAAGCGCGGCGCGCCCGGTTGGTCCACGCGCGTGCCGGCGGCGCGCGCCATCCCTTCCACCACCGGGTCGGCGGCTTCCAGGTGGCTGGGATTGGGAGGCAGGGAGACGATCATCTCCACTTCCTTGCCGCCCGGAATCGCCCGCCGCGCTCCCAGGTGGTATTTCACGTCGCCCGTCCAGCCCGCGTCCTCGCGGAACTTCCGCACCCGCACCGGGTCCTTGAATTCCGCCAGGATCTGCCGGTAGGGTTTGCCCAGAATGTGCGCCAGGACGTTCAGCCGCGCGCGATGCGCCATGCCGATGAGGATTTGCCGGATGCCCGCCTCGGCCGCCGCGCCGATCATCTCGTCGAGGATGGGCAGCAGCATGTCCAGGCCTTCGACCGAGAAGCGCGTTTTGCCGGGGAAGGTGCGGTGCAGAAAGCGCTCGAAAGTTTCCACCTGGGTCAGCCGCTCGAGCATCGCCATGGCGTCCACGGGATCGGCGGGAGGTCGATACAATCCGTTTTCGACCGCTCCGCGCAGCCACTCGCGCTCTTCCGGGTCGCGCAGATGGGCAAAGTCGTAGCCGATGAAGCCGCTATAGACGCGCCGCAGGGTGGCGATAACCTCGTGCATGGTGCGCGAGCGCTGGCCGATGGGCCCGCCGAACAGGCTCCCGGGCAGGCTGCGCAGGTCCGCCTCCGTGATGCCGTGGAACTCCATGCGCAAGGACGGGTCGCCGGGCGGGAAGGCGCCCAGCGGGTCCAGGCGCGCGTCCATGTTGCCGAACTTGCGGATCGATTCCGCCAGGTTGACCGCCGCTACGATCTTGTCGCTCTGCGCGAGCGGCACGCGGCCGGGTTCTTCTTCCACGCCGGGAGGCGGTCCCTGCGCAAAGAAGCGGCGCGTTTCCTCGTCCACCGAAGCCGGGTCGCGCCGGTAACGCTCGTACAGTTCCAGCGCGTAACCTAAGTTGACACCCCGGATTTCGTCCCAGCTCTTCATCGGTTGTTGTGGCCCCAATAACCCTGGCGCGGCACGGACCGCCGCGCGCCTGGCCCGCTTGTCGTTTTCCGCGAGACATTAAATTATCGCATAGTAAAGCCCGGGGCGCACGCGCCGCCGCGCGCGCGGCGGCAAGAGCCGCGGTGGGAAGACGATTCGGGGGCCCGGAAAGTGACTTTCTGCTGGGCCCCCATGGGAAGGCAAGTATTGTGGAATGAGTCGGTTACGGTTGAGGAGGGCCCTCTCGCCGCGGGCCGCGCCGGAATCGCCCGCTGAAGATTCGTTCCGCCACCAGTTTCCCGTCCTTATGCTGTCCGAAGGCCGCGACGCGCTCGCCCACCTTGAGATCCTGCAAGCCGGCGGGCTGGCCGTCTTTCATGATGCGCGTCTGGTCGTTGACGACCACCACCTGTTCGCCTTCGCGCGGGTTGGAGATTTTCAGTTCATTGCCCTCGATGGAGGTGATGCGCCCGAAGGCGCGCGAGCGGATAAAGCGCTGGCGGTCCTGGGCGGTAATTTCGCGCACCATGCCGGCGGTAAACTGCTGGTTGGCGTCGGTCTGACCGCGCACAAAAACCTCGTCGCCGGGCTTCAGGTCTTCCAGGGCCAGGGATTGCTGGTCGCGCACGTAGCGCGTCTGGTCGTTCACGAAGATCGTGAAAGGCTGTCCGTCGCGGCGCTTGATTTCGAAACGGTCGACGCCCACCGAGGTGATGGTCCCCGCGGCGCGATCGCCGCGCTGCCCTCGCTGGCCGCGCGCCTGCTCTTGCTGATTGGGCGGCGGAGGTGGGGGATTTTCCTGTCCGACGGCCGCGCGGCCCGCGCCCAGGCCGGCGGACAAAAACATGGCCAAAAGTATGGCTGTAACTTGCACCTTGCTTCGCATAAGGTCCTCCTGGCAGCATTAAACGCGCCAGACTCCTGCAAGGTTACACCCGATGTAACCCTGCGGCGGAGTTTGTCGTCTATGATGAACGATCGCAAACGAACGAGGGGCAGCAGGCCGGGAGCGATGCGGCGCAGGGCAGTCTGTAACTTTCGAATGGGCATGAAGCGGAGCGCGCGCAAGATCGCCGGCGTGCTGGCGGCAGTGGTTTTCCTGGCGGCGGGCGCCGCAAATGCCCAGCAGCTGGCCGGCGGAGCGCTGCGCGGCCACGTGCGCGGGCCCGGCGGCGTGGCGGTGCCGGGAGCTACGGTGCTGCTCGAGAACGAGCAGACCGGCGCGCGCAAGATGACCTGGACCGACCTCTCCGGCGACTATCAGTTCGCCGGCGTTCCTCCCGGAATCTACAAACTGCAAGTCTCGCTGGTGGGTTTCCGCACCGACGTGCGCACGCCCGTGCCCATCACCGCGGGCAGGACGCTGAGCGTGGGCGTGGCGCTGGACTTGGC
>JBJKQV010000135.1:0-7726 GCA_046704985.1 Terriglobia bacterium | reverse complement strand
ATCATATCCACCAGGATCAAGGCCTGCACGCGGCCCAGGTCGCCGTCGGCGGTCAGCTTGGAAACCAAGTGGCGGCTTCCGTAAAGGCTGTCGGTGTCCGTCCAGGCCTTGACGGCCTCTTCGCCGTCGAAAAACACCAGCCAGACGCTGAGGCGATGGTGTTGAGTAGCCAGCACGCGCGCCAGTTCCAGAAGCAAGGCGGCGCTGGAGGCGCCGTCGTTGGCGCCCACAAAATGCGGGCCGCCCAGCCGCGCCGAGTCGTAATGCCCCGCCACGATCACCACCCGCCGGCTCGTGCCAGGAAATTTGGCCAGCAGGTTGACCATGGGCAGCGGCCCGATGGGCGTGGAGGCGGTGAAGCGGTCTTCTTCGACCGTCGCGCCCGTTTGGCGGAGCTGCGCGAGCATCCATTGGCGGCTCTTTTTGAGCGCCTCCGTCCCGGAGGGCCGCGGGCCGAAGGCCACCAGGTGCTTCAAATCCTCAAAGGCCCTTCCGCCGTTGAAGGTCACCACCGGGTGCTGCCCCGCTGCGCGCGCTCCGGCCGCGCACAGGCCCATCACGGCCCAAACAGCCAGGACCGTCCGCACTGCCCGCGAACTGCGGCCGCGCGCTCTAGGTCTGTTCACGTTTGCGCCTTCGTCTGCGGAATTGCACCAGCCAGGAAAGCCCGATGCTGAGAACGTAAAGGCCTACGAGCGGAATCCAGACGACGAAGATGGAGGCCAGGTCGTTGCTGGGCACGATGGCGGCAGCCGCCACAGCGGTCAGCAACACGGCGTAGCGAATGTTCTTGAGCAGAAACTTGGGAGTGACGATGCCGAAGACCGACAGAATCAAGACCGCCACCGGAAGCTCAAACACTACACCCACGGCCAGCATAATGGAGAGCGCCAGGTCCCAGTACTCGTTGATGGTCACCATGGGCGTGAACTGCTGGCCGAATTCCACCAGGAAGTAGAGCGCCTTGGGCAGCGCCAGCTTGTAGGCGAACAGGCCGCCGGAAATGAACAAGCCGCTGGTGAGCAGCACGAAAGGCCAGATGTAGCGCTTCTCGTGCCGGTAGAGACCCGGGGAGATGAAGAGCCAGATTTGATAGAGCACGTAGGGCGAGGCGAGGAACAGCCCCGCGATCAGCGACATCTTGATGTACAGGTTGAAGGGATCGACGGGGTTGGTATAGACGAGCTTGTTGGTCAGGTGCAGCGCCTTCAGGGTGTCGGTGAGCGGGCGCGCCAGGTAGTCGTAGATATTGTCGCGAAAATAGAAGCAGATGCCGGTGGCGACGCCGATGGAAATGATGCTGCGCAGCAGTCGCTGGCGCAATTCCTCGAGGTGCGCCAGAAACGACATCTGTTTGCCGTTGGGATCGCCTTCAGGTTCGGGGTTGGGTGTGTTCGAGTGTGGAGTCTGGGTGGTCGTCGACATGTTCGGGGGCCGCCTCGGGCAGCTCGGCCGCCGGAGCTTCGATGTGGCGGTCCAGGTTCACGATTTCCTCCTCGAGCGAGGCCTTCAACTCGTTGGAGGCGCGGCGGAGCTCGGTCATTCCCTTGCCGAGCGTCCGCGCAATTTCGGGGAGTTTCTTGGGCCCGAATAGCAGGAACGCCAGAAATAAAATAAATCCGATCTCTTCCAGGCCGCCACTAAACACGCTGGTCCCCTCAAAACGATATTAGGAGAGGGGGCGGGTCCTGTCAAGCCAGAAACCCTCGGCACGCCGCCCGCACCGGCTTTCCGCAGGCTACAACTGTAGCCTTTCGGCCAAGCCCGGGGCCTCTCTCGGACGGCCGCTCTCACCGCCCCGTCAGGGCCCCGAAACGCCTTTCCCTGACCTTGCATCTAAGGGGAAGGTGGGGGGCGAGCTTTCCCGCCCGCGCGCCAACGTGTTATAATCGTCACGTCTAACGGGGAGTCCATTGAAGATGAAACGTACGCGACGGGCCGTTTGGTTTCTGCTATCCACCATTGCGCTTTGCGCCCTTCTGGGAGGGGTGTACGGGCAGCGCGTCGAGGCCACGACCGGCAACGACGCCGACTTCAAGTCGAGCGTCTCTGCCTTCACGAACGTCTACAGCCTCATTCAGCAGGACTACGCTGATCCGGTCGACCCCGACCGGGCCATTTTTGGGGTCCCCAACAGCAGCCTGGGAGCCATCCCGGGGATGTTGCGCACCCTCGACCCACACTCCAGCTTCCTGGACCCGCGCACCTTCGCGCTTTTCCGCGAGGAGCAGGCGGGACGTTACTACGGCGTGGGGATGCGCATCCAGGGCGTGCCCGGCAAGATGGGCAAGATGGAGACCATCGTCGTGCAGCCCATGCCCGGGTCGCCCGCTTTCCGTGCCGGCCTGCGCCCCGGCGACATCATTGTGGCCGTGGACGGCAAACCCACCGAGGGTCTCAACACCACCCAGGTGGCTTCGCTGCTCAAAGGCCCCAAGGGAACGGTGGTGCACGTCTCCGTGTCGCGCGAGGGGTCGGAAAAGCCCCTGGATTTCACCATCACCCGCGCCGAAATTTCGCCGCACAGTGTGGACGACGCCTTCATGGTCCGGCCCGGCATCCTTTACGTCCACATCTCGGGGTTCAACGAGACCACCAACGACGAGCTCTCCCAGGTCCTCAAGAAGTATGACGTCAACTCGCTGCACGGGCTGATTCTGGACCTGCGCGGCAATCCCGGCGGCCTGCTGCAGGAGGCCGTGGAGGTCGCCGACCACTTTCTGGCCAAGAACCAGCTCATCGTCTACCACTACGGCCGACGCTCACAGGAGAAGCGCTATTACGCCACCACCGGCAACGGCGGGCACGACTATCCCATGGTGGTGCTCATCAACCGCATGACGGCGAGCGCCGCGGAGATCGTCACCGGGGCGCTGCAGGACCACGACCGGGCGCTGGTGATGGGCGAGCCGAGCTTCGGTAAGGGGCTGGTGCAAAGCGAGTACCCGCTCAGCGACAAGACCATGCTGCTGCTCACCACGGCGCGCTACTACACGCCCAGCGGCCGCCTGATCCAGCGCAATTACTCCGGTGTTTCGCTCTACGATTACTATTACCACTACCAATCGCCCACCGCCGGGCCGCGCGAGGTCCGCCTGACCGACGGCGGCCGCGAAGTTTACGGCGGCGGCGGCATCACTCCGGACGTGGAATTCCACGCTCCCAAGCTGGACCCCACGCAGTCGCTGCTCGACGCGCGTGGCGTCTTCTTCAACTTCGCCAAGTATTACCTGGGCATCCACAAGACCATTCCGCAGAACTTTGCCGTGGACGACGCGGTGCTCAACGCCTTCAAAGCCTACCTGGCTCAGCAGAAGGTCACCCTTCCGGCCGACGGGTTGCAGCAGAACCTCGGCTACATCAAGACGCACATTCGCATGCAGTTGGTGGGCATGATCTATGGCCAGAACCAGGCGGACGAAATTTCCGTGAATCACGACCCCCTGGTTTTGAAGGCGCTCGAGAGCCTGCCCCAGGCCAGCCAGCTTATCGCCAACGCCAAGAAGTACATGGCGCGCGAAGAGGCCCAGAAGGGGCTCAGTTCACCCTAGCATTGGATTAGCAGCTTCCCCGCCCCGGCGCACGATCTGGGAACGGAAGGGAATCCATGTTCAAGAAGAACCGGTGGGTGGGGCTGGCGGGGATAGCCCTGTCCCTGCTGCTGCTCAGCGACGCTCCTGGCCGGCCCGCGCAAGCCCCCCGCCCGGCGAGCGGCGCAGACGTCCGGGCCGCCCTTCAGTCCTTTGCCGACGCCTACCGGGTCATTGAACAGAACTACGCCGACCCGCTCGATCCCGATCAGGCTATGTTCGGAACCGCCAACCCCGGCGTGGGCGCCATCCCCGGCATGCTCCGCACCCTCGATCCCCATTCCAGCTTCTTCGACCCACGGGCCTTTGCGCGCTTACGCGAGGAACAGCAAGGGCGCTATTACGGCGTGGGCATGGAGATCACTTCCGCGCCCGGCCGCCTCGGCAAGCTGGTCACCACGGTGCTGCAACCGATGCCGGGCTCGCCGGCCTTCCGGGCCGGGCTGCGCCCCGGCGACGTGATCCTGGCCGTGAACGGCCGCTCGGCCGACGGGCTGAGCCTCGACCAGGTGGCCACGCTGCTCAAGGGGCCGCGCGGCACGATCGTACACGTCACCGTCTCGCGCGAAGGCTCCGCCGAACCGTTGCAATTCGCCATCGTCCGCGACGAAATCTCGCCCCGTACTGTGGACGACGCCTTCCTGATTCGTCCCGGCATCGCCTACATCCACATCTCGGGCTTCAACGAAGCCACCAACGACGAGCTCTCACAGGTGCTCAAGAAGTATGACCCCAACTCCCTGCACGGCCTGATTCTGGACCGGCGCGGCAACCCCGGCGGCCTGCTGCAAGCGGCCGTGGAAGTCTCCGACCACTTCCTGCGCAAGCAGCAGCTGATCGTTTATCACTACGGGCGCCATTCCCAGGAGCGGCGCTATTACGCCACGCACGGCAACGGCGGGCACGATTACCCCATTGTGGTGCTCATCAACCGCATGACGGCGAGCGCCGCGGAGATCGTCACCGGAGCGCTACAGGACCACGACCGGGCGCTGGTGATGGGCGAGCCGAGTTTCGGCAAGGGATTGGTGCAAACCATCTATCCGCTCAGCGAAAATGCCGGGCTGGCGCTCACCACCGCGCACTACTACACCCCCAGCGGCCGCCTGATCCAGCGCGACTACTCCGACGTCTCGCTCTACGACTACTACTACCTGCGCCATCAGGCCCCGCCCTCGCGCGCCGAGATTCGCCGTACCGACGGCGGGCGCGAGGTCCTGGGCGGCGGCGGCATCACTCCCGACGTGCGCCTCAGCCCGCCCCACGCCAACCCCACGGAGGAGACCTTGCGGGACGCGGGGGCGTTCTTCAATTTCGGCAAGTATTATCTGGGCATCCACAAGACCATCCCCCACGGTTTCGTGGTCACCGACCCGGTGGTGAAGGAGTTCAAGACCTTCCTGGCCACCCAGCAGGTCGACGTCTCCAACGCCGATTTGGACCGCAACCTGGCCTATGTCAAAGACCAGATCCAGTATCAGCTGGTGGCTTCGGTTTATGGTCAGAATGAGGCCGACCAGTTGCGCGTCGAGCAGGACCCCTGGGTCGCCGACGCCCTCCAAAACCTGGGCAAGGCGCAGGAACTGGTCGCCCACGTCAAGAAGTACATCGCCAGCGAAAACCCGCACTAAGGCCCCGTCCCGCCGAGCCTTCGCCGGTTCCGCGCTTAGTCCCCGCGCAGCCGCGAGGTGACGTACTTGATCAGCCCAAAGCCTCCCGTGATGGGAAGCAGCAGGATTTGCTTGAAAATGCCGGCGCGCGTGCGGAGCTTTTGATGCTCCTTTTCTGCCTGCGACTTCATCTGGAATTCCAGCATCATCGCATACTTCAGAAAGTCCGTCCCGCACTGGTCACATTGTCCCCCGTGCTGCTGCTCGTGATGGCAGGAAGGGCACACAAAACGCAGCGGCATGTGACAGCGCAGGCAAAAACGCGCCGTGTCGGGATTCTCATGCTGGCACTTGGAACAGACCCTGGACATAAGGTCACATTATAAGGCAGCTTGAGGGGGGAAGGGTTAGAAGTTATGAATGGTGAGTTAGGAGTTGAGAGCTGAAAGTTGAAAGTCGAAGGCCTGGATTGGACATCATCAAACTGCTCCCATCCCGGGGCGGCAGCATTTCCCTCCTTCAACTCTTAATTCTAGACTTTCAACTCTCGACTGGTTTTCTGGTGGACGCGAAGGGATTCGAACCCTCGACCTCAGCGTTGCGAACGCCGCGCTCTCCCAGCTGAGCTACGCGCCCTCAGGGATACAATGAATATAGCATGACTGGCCGCAGGCGGCAATTTGCCGCCGGCGCGGAGGTCCGGAACGACAACTGGTGGGCTACCCTGCATTGTGGCGCTGTCCTTTAGGGCAGCACCGGGCAGATCGACTGTGCCGGGCTAAAGCTCGCCTGCGGCAGGCAGGCCCTGCGCTACGAGACGTGCTAGGCGAGTCCTTTGAGCATAAGCTCTTCCGCCGCGCGCAGCGCCTCCTCCAGCCGTGTCTCGTCCAATCCCCCGCCCTGGGCAAAGGACTGAGCGCCGCCGCCCTTGCCGCCCACCTGGGCGACGGTCTGCTTCAGCAAGGCGCCCATGTCGGCGCTGCCGTCGGCGGACCGGGCGAAAAACAGCTTGGCGGGCCGGCCCGCCGCGCCAATCAGCGCCACGGCGCGCGGCTGGGCGGCGACGGCGTGCGCGAGCGTCTTGGCGTCCACCAGGCTTTCCGGCCCGACGACATAGCGAACCACCCGGACACCATTTTTCTCCGGCGCCTCGCGTACCAGCGTCTGGGACTGGTATTCGGCCAACAGCTCGCCCTGCTTCTGGCGGGCGCGCTCAGAGGAGCGCAGGGTCTCGGCCTGCTTGCCGATCAGGGAGGGCAAATTCTCCGCCGCGCCCGAAAACAGCAACGCCGATTCGCTCAGAAGCCTGAAGTCACTGCGCGCCGCCTGCAAAGCGCGTCCGCCGCAGAGGAACTCGACGCGCGTCTGCCCTTTGTTGCGCTCGGATTTGCGCGTCAGGATCAGTCCCACGGCCCCGGCTCGCCCGACGTGCGTGCCCCCGCAGGCCGACAGGTCAAAATCCTCCACCTCTACCAGGCGCACGTCGCCTTCGCGGAAAGTCGGCTTACGCAAATCGAGCGAATTGGCTTCTTCAGCCGGGCGGAATGAGATGCTCACCGCGCGGTCTTCAAAAATCACCTGATTGGCCAGCGCCTCGGCTTCCGCCAGCTGGCGCTCGCCCAGGCGGTCGGAGTCAAGATCAATCGAAGAACTCTGCGCGCCCAGGTGGAACGAGACGGTCTTGTAGCCGCCGGTCTTTTCAAACGCCGCGGAAAGGATGTGCTGGCCGGTGTGCTGCTGCATGTGGTCGAAGCGGCGAGGCCAGTCCACCTCTCCCTGGATGGCGTCGCCATCCGGGCGGCGCTCGAGCAGGTGGGCGACCGCCTCGCCCTCGTCACGCACCTCCAGGACCGGCAGCCCCGCCAGGGTGCCGTGGTCCGAGGGCTGCCCGCCCGATTCGGGATAGAAGGCCGTGCGATCCAGATAGACGGCGACGCCGCGGCCGGCGGGCTCGGAGGCGACGATGCGCCCCTCGAAAGCGCGTAGGTAACAATCGGTGTAGTAAAGTCGCTCGGTTTTAGGCATGGCGGCTCCAGTTTATCCGACCCCGCTTGGGAGGGTCAACGCGCCGCCGAAGGCGTTTTCCCGCCGTGCGGTGCGTGCTAGAATCCCGGCGTGACGCCCATCCGCATGCTGGCGCTCGATCTCGACGGCACGCTGCTCAACAGCCGCGCGGAGATTTCTCCCGGAAACCGCCGGGCGCTGGAAGCAACAGCGGCGCGCGGCGTGGAGATCGTGGTGGTAACCGGCCGGCGCTTTCAGTCAGCCCAGCAGATCCTGGCGGGGCTGCCCTTTCCGCTCACCCTCATCTCCTCGAACGGCGCGGCGATTGTCACCGCCGACGGGGAGGTGGTGCGCCGCGACTATTTGCAGTGCTCGGTGGCGCTCCAGGTGCTGGAGTCGAGCGCCGACTTCCGGCCGTACGCGGTGGCCATTTTTGAGCGCCCGGGGCGCGGGCAGGTGGTGATGGAAGAAGGCCCGGCGCCGGAAGGCCCGCTGGCCTGGTACGTGGCCCACTGTCCCGAC